>JBFYQI010000051.1:0-2581 GCA_041302875.1 Ignavibacteria bacterium | reverse complement strand
CAGAGAGACCGATCTCGACGCGACGCGGCGCGTAGAACCGACTGGGATCAAGCAGGATCGACGCATTCCCCGCCGGATTCAACGTGTAATCCGGGCTCCCCGTATCGCCGAACACGAATCCATTCACCTGGTGTGTGTTGAAAAGATTGAACACGCGAAGGAAGATCGTGCCGTTCACGCCAAACAGGTTGATGGACTTCTCCCCGCGCACATCGACGATCAGATAGGGATCCTTGCGGGAGGAGTTGGTCTCGAGGTTCGCTCCCAAGCGGCTCAGGACCGTTGGCGTGTAGGGCTGCCCGGAGCCGAATCGCAGAACGCCAGTCACGGTATAGTCCTGCGGCTTGAGCAATGTCAACACGCTATTCAGCGAGTGACGCTGGTCCCAGTTGAGAGGGACCTGGCGCGGGCGGGGATCCTCTCCCGCCGCTGCGCGGTTGGCCGTTTCGCGTGCATCGCTGGAATTGCCGAGCGCCATTTGGTACGTGTAGTCCAGACTGGCCGTCAGGTATTCACCAAGCTTCTGGTCCACCGCCAATGTGAATCCTCGAACCTCGCCAAAGTCGACGTTGGTGAATCGCGCATAGTCCGCCGAGGTGTACGTCGAAACAAACTCGACGCCGAGCAGATTCCGGATGTCCTTCGAGAACACGCTCACATCGACGCCGAAGGATTCTCCGAGCTGCAACTTCACCCCAAACTCGTACTGGATCGTGAACTCCGGCTCGAGATTGGGGTTCCCCATCACGCCAAATTGCGTCCATCCCCCTGTCTGAAGATCGCGGAGCAATGTGTAGTCGGAGTTGGAAAAGAGCTGACCGAGCCCCGGCATTTGATAGAAGTGCCCGTACGAGAAGAAGATGGAACCCTGGTCCGTGATCGGATACGAGATGCCGACGCGCGGCGCAAAGGCAACCTTGATCTTGCTGTCGACCATCTCCGAGGAAGGGGCGTCGCTGATGGAGTTCGCCGGGTTCTGGGGATCGCTCGGAACCGTCGTGTTGGCGTTGAACAACTCGAGACGCGCCCCCACCCGCATCCGAAAATCCGCGATCTCCATCCGGTCCTGAAGATACCCCGCGAATGCGGTGGGATGATATGTGCGCAGTCCGGGATTGTCACGGCTGTCGACGATGGGACGCAGGAAGGCCGAATACGGATCGAACAACCCCGGAGGACCGAAGGTCATCTCCGAAGTCTGATACTCGACGCCAAACTTGACAAGGTGCGCGCTTGTCACTTGGGATGTCACGGATGCCTTGATGATGTACGTCGATGTCTCCTGCTTGAATCGCGACAGGTCCACTCCCTGGACAAACGCGCCATATTCATAATTGCGATCGCCAAACGGACGACCGTAGTCAATGTAGCGTGCATCGAACACATCCTCGAACGCAAAGTCGGTGTACCGGTAGTAGTTCTGCCGCAGGCTTACCGTGTAGAACGATGCGTCGGAAACGGTATGCGTCACCTCGAAGCCGTGTGTGAGCGACATGCTCGATTGTTCCGTCGCTCCATCCGGATTGAACCGGAACATGTGCTGGTATCGCTGGGACTCGCTGTATTGTCCGATCGCCTGATAGCTGATCGAGACATTCCCCAATGACCGGTTCATGAGCTTGAATTGCCCGGACCATTCTTCCGACCAGCCCATCGGAACGATCTTCCCGTCGCCCGTCGGATGGAGCGTCAGCGTCTCAAGTTCGTTGTCGTCACCCGGCATGAAGCGCCGTTCGCCGAAGAGAAATCCTTCGTTCACATACCGCCGTCCGCCGATCAGGAAGGTCGTCTTGTCGAGTCCCGTTGGACCGCTTACACTGAGTTGATAATTCTGGATCGCGTTCGGACGGACATTCGCATTGCGCGGATAACGGCTCGCGTCGTCGGGCGTCACGAAGTCCCCCCCGTAGATCTCCGCGCTCCATTCGATCGCATCCTCGGAACCGCTCTTCAGCACCGCATTCACCACGCCGCTCATTGCCTGCCCGTACTCGGCATCGAATGTGCCGCTGATGACCTGCACCTCCTCGATCACCGACCGGTCCAGACGCACGCTCGAAGAATTGTCGTACGGATTGTTGACGGACACGCCATCGACTTGATACTGAACCTCGCCCGTGCGTCCGCCGCGGAAGTGGCCGTCAACGACCCCCGCCTGCAGATTGATGATGTCGTTGAGTTCCTGCACCGGTAGAACGCCGATCTGATCCTTCCCCAGGATCGTCACAGAACTCGTCTGACGGACGTCGACAATGGGTTTCTCCGCGGTAACGACGACCTCACCCATCTGGACCGCCTCCTCGACCAGGACGACATTGAGCGTCGTTGTCTGACCGGCGGAGATACGGACCTCCCTGAACAACTGCGCGCCGAATCCTACGCTTCCGACCCGTACTTCATACACGCCCGGAGGAATGTTCAAGATGAAGTATGTGCCTTCAATATCCGTGGCACCTCCCATGGAGGTACCGACAAGAACGACGTGCGCACCGATCACCGGCTCGTTCGTTTTCGTCACCACGGTTCCAGTCAGTTTGCCCTTGGTGTCTGCCAACGCCGTCGATGCGGCCCAGACGAAAAC
>JBFYQI010000022.1:0-3223 GCA_041302875.1 Ignavibacteria bacterium | reverse complement strand
CGACTGGATGCGGCCGGGATCGACTCGATGTTCCATGCCATGCGCCAGTTCATGCCGGCTGCGGACAGCGCGACGATCATGCGGATGATCATCAGTCGGTTCATTGATCCCAGAAAACTGGAATTCGCCCAGGCGCAGGGAGCGCTTGCCGTCATTACTGCGGGACGGGGGGACGGCGGAACATTCTTCGTTCAGGGTGCGACGGTTCCACAGCCTGCCGATCTGCCGTTCAACGAGCGTGTCAGCGCGTACGACCCAAAGGCTTCGAAGGTCGTTCCACAGATCGTGTTCGCGGCGGAGCACTACAATCGATTGGTTCGCATGATCCGCAAAGGAGAGCGTGTGAAGCTCGATATCGAGTTGGATGTAGAGTGGACAAAGGCTGATTCCAGCTTCAACATTCTGGCGGAGATCCCCGGAACGGATCTAAAGGACGAGGTTGTGATCATCGGCGGCCACTTCGACACGTGGCATGCCGGAACGGGGGCCACGGATAATTCGTCGGGATCGGCTGTTTGTCTCGAGGCGGTCCGGATTCTCCAGACGGTGATGAAGGAGGCGGGCATGCAGCCGCGCCGGACCATTCGGGTCGGATTGTGGGGGGCGGAGGAACAAGGACTGATCGGATCACGCGCTTATGTTGCAACTCATTACGCGAACGACGCCCGGGCAAATGAGAACGTTACCGCGTACTTCAATCACGACAATGGGACCGGACGGATTCGCGGTGTGTATTTGCAGGGGAACGAATCCGTGCGTCCGATCTTCCGAAGTTGGCTCAGCGTTTACAATGATCCGACGGCTCAGACATTGACCTTGGAAAATACCGGTGGCACGGACCATCAGTCCTTCGACGCCGCAGGCATTCCCGGATTCCAATTCATCCAGGACCCGATCGAGTACGACACGCGAACGCATCATTCCAACATGGACGTCTACGAACGGTTGCTGGAGGAGGACATGACGCAAGCGGCGACGATCATGGCAGTGTTCGCATACAATGCCGCGATGCGGGATCAGAAGCTGCCGCGGAAACCGGCAGCCGGGGGACGGTAAGGGAGTTCGAGGTCAAAGGCAGAACACGGAGAGCACAGAGGAAGGCAGAGGAACTCGGATAGCGAAGGATCACGCAAGAACATCTGAAGATTCCGGCATCCTCGATACGACGATCTCTTGAGTGAAGGGAATCTGCCATTGCAGGGTCAACGTGAGGGTATGCTTTTCGAGCAGGATGCCGTATTGCGGAGAGTATTCGCTCCGAACGACTTCCCACCCGCCCGTTGAGGCGGAAAACGCATAGCGTCCCGAGTCGTTCCGTACGACGATCGTTCTTCCCCTCTGTTCTTCCACGCGAACCGACGGGTGGAGATGGAAGAACCATTGAAGCGTGTGGTTTCCCCCGGCTTCGATCGTGTCAACGATCCGCAAATCGCCGGTCTGCTTTTCAACCACGATTTTCCTCCGATGGAGGATGTCGTCCAAGTTAGCACGATGCACGCGATGCTCGGCTTCCAGCACGTCCGCGTCTTCCCCCAACGACCACTGTAGAATGCGCGGAGGCTGATGGTCACCCCGCAACTCGAACAGCTTCTCCAAACCAGCCAACTCTCTGTCGTCGACCATGAGCGTATTGTGCGCTCGAGAACTGCGGAATGCATTTCTTGTACGAGCATCCGAGGTATAGCAATACGTCCCCGAGTCGACAAGCAGCTCTGCCCCATCCACCCAATACGTGAAGCTGAGCGTGTCGTTGTGGCCGTGACCCGACCCGTCCGGGAGTGCGAGCGGTCCCGCGTCCACGAACACCTGTGATCGTTCGTCACGCAAGATGTAAGTGCCCGCTTCGGGGAATGCCGATGTCTGCCTGGCGGGTTCCGGTTGGAAGCGTCGATGCCGTTCCACCGCATCGGTACCCAGATACCACAGCGTCTCCTGGTGAAGCCCTCCGACGGCAAGGTCACCCCGATCGAAGAGCACGGCTCCCGTACTGAGCATATGACGGTGATCGTTGACATCCTCCGTCATCGATACCCGGAACAATCGTCCATCATCCGCATCCCCCCACAGCGGAACGCTTCCATCGTCGCGCGTGTACGCGCGGACGAACTCATGCATCAGCTCAAGACGCTGCATGAACGCCGGCGAAAGCGGGCGATGGGTCAGCTTGCAGAGGACGGCGGTGGCAGTGAACAGTTCCAACACCAATCGATGATAGCTTGTCGATTGCTCCTTCGTCACTCCGTCGCCATGAACTTGGTCCTGCATTTCCCGTTCGATCGCCTTCATCCCCCATTCAAGCCAGCGCTGCCCAAACGGCATGTCCGCGAAGAACGTTCCGAGGAAGACCAGACCGACGACATTGCTCAAGAAGTGATTCTTGTTGTATCGCGAATACTCCAGGTTGTGCCAGATCGCTTCGCCGTGCACATACAGCGACTTCAGGAATCGAATCCAGAATGCATCGTCGCACGACCGAGAGTCGCAGAAGAACGCATAGCCGGCCATCCAGTTGACCGAGCGAATCGCAACTTCCATGGCGACGCCCCAGTTCACGCCTAGGCCAGGAGGATTCTGCTCGATCCAGTCTTCGGTCATCGCGCAATACTTGGCCGCATAGACGTCCCGACCGCTGATCCAATGTGCCTTCCCCAACCACCACACCTGGTGGAACCGGCTGAGTTCCCACGGCACCTTCACATCGGACGGATTTCCCAAATCGAGGATCTCTTCGTTCCGCAGAACACGCACCGGCCATTCCTTGCCGCTCTTGAAGTCCCGATGCCACGGGATCGAGTCCCCCAGATCCACGAGATCCGATCCCAAGGTCTGAAAACGATTGGCCACTGTCGCATCGGCGTCGGCAAAGATCTGCTCTTCGGGTTGAAGCGTGGTAAGGGTATTCAGGAAGAAATCTTTCCGGTTCCGCGGATGGAAAAAGAATCGGAAGCGCGCCCGCTCATGGAACCGCAGCATGAACCCGTGAAGGTCCTCGCTCCACGCACAACGCCGGAGAAAATCTTCATCACTCATCGTCCGAAGGCGTGGGGCGAGCACGGTGTTCCACCATGCCGGTGTGACGACACGGTGAACGAGCCGGTGGGTGGAACGAACAGGATGAAGAAGATCGGATAACTTCATGCGCGTTCGGGGATCATGACAGCGTGCCGCGGAGAACTTCTTCGAAGTGCCGCGCGGTGAGTACGATGCCTTCTTCCAGATTCTT
>JBFYQI010000021.1:0-3830 GCA_041302875.1 Ignavibacteria bacterium | reverse complement strand
TGCTGTGTCCGTCGGGATTTTCGATCGCGATCCGATACACCGCGCCGCGGAACAGCCGCGTCACGGAACAGCTTTTCCAGCCTTTCGGGATGCAAGGATCGACGACAAGCCCCTGCCGGCTTGCCCGCACACCGAGAATGCCTTCCACACCCGCTTTGAAGAGCCAGGTCGCAGAGCCGCTGTACCAGGTCCATCCTCCCTTTCCGTAGAAGCGCGAATCAGGACCTTCGATATTTCCGGGTGTCACGTATGGCTCGGCGATGTACTCGTGCGGGGCGGAACCGAGGATCGCCGGATTCAGTTTCTGGAACATCCGATACGCTGCTTCGGCTCTCCCAAGTTTTGCCGCGGCGATCACCGACCATGTCGCGGCGTGCGTGTAGACGCCGCCGTTCTCCCGCATCCCGGGAGCATATCGCGTGAGATACCCGATTTCCGGATCGGGAGTCGAATACGCTGGCTTGACCAGCAATGTGCCGTTCTTGCCTTCGAGCTCTCGTTCGACGACGTCGAACACGCGGTTCGCACGTGCAGCATCAGCGACATTCGCGAGAATGGACCATGTCTGCGTGTTCAACCAGACCTTCCCTTGCGTGTTCTTCCGGCTCCCGAGTTTCTCGCCGCTGTCCTTCGTCGCTCCGAGATAGTATTCGCCATCCCAGCCGAACTTGTTGATGGCTATTCGAAGCTTCTTCGCCGCCGCGGCGTATCGTCGCGCGCGTGATGGGTCCTTCATCAGTCCGGCGACCTCGACGAAGTCAACGAGGACCCCGTACAGGAATTGACCCAACCAGACCGATTCTCCTTTCCACTTCAATCCGACCGCGCTCAGTCCGTCATTCCAATCTCCCGCACCAATCAAGGGCAAGCCGCGCTTGCTCATCCGCTTCAACACGCGGTCGATCGCACGGACGCAGTGGTCGTAGAGTGTCGCTCCCCGCTTGTCGTCAAGGAACGGCTCTTTCGCTCGGAGGAGTCCCCGGTCCGCGGTTTCCTCAAGATAGCGCGTTAGCAGATACGGAAGCCAGAGAAGGTCGTCGGTCATCGTCGTCGGAAGACCGACCTCCGAAAGCGGATGCCACCAATGGTACACCGTGCCGTCCTTGAACTGATGATGGGCGTGCAAGCGGATCTGCCCCGCTGTTCGCTCCGGGTCAAGCGGCAGGAAGATCTGACTGTCCTGCAACTGGTCGCGAAATCCGAACGCGCCGCCGGTCTGATAGTACCCCGTTCGTCCCCACAACCGCCCTGCGATCGCCTGATACTGAAGCCACGGGCTCAGCATGATGTTCATCGCGTGATCCGGGGTCTCGACCGTCAACCGTCCGAGAAGGTCCTTCCACATCTTCTGCACGCCGGCGAGGGCGGCACGGGCGCGCGATTCTTCGCCGTACGCGGTGACCAGCGAGCGCACCTCTTTCTCTGATTTCCCCGCGCCGATCAGATAGACCAGGGTTTTCGATTCTCCCGGCTCAAGCATGATCTCATGCTGCAGACTCCCGATGGCATCGAGCCAGTTGCCGGTCAGGCGGCGCAGCGTACCGGTCTCCAGCGCAAGCGGCGCACGGAGGGAGCGATACATGCCGAGGAACGATTCCTTGTCGCCTTCATACGAAGCCGGTTCCGCACTGCACGTATGGAACGCGACGTATTCCCAATCGCGATTCCAATGTCCGCGATCGGAGGGAACCTCCCACATCCGTTTGGTTGCCTTCATTCCCTTGAGCGACGCATCGTACGAAGTCTCGATGAAGGTCCGGTGAAACTCCCGATGCCAGTCGGGGGCCGAGCCGAGATTCCATTCAAAGTAGGTGAAGGTCTGCAGTCGACGGCGGACGTTCGTCCGATTGGTCAGAGTGACGAGCCAGATCTCAACCGCGTCGTTCACCGGCACGAACATCGTCCAGTCGGAAGCGATCCCTTCGTTGTCCGATTCGATGCGCGAGTATCCGATCCCGTGCGTGCAGACGTACGATTGCGGTTCCGCACACACCGGTTTCCAGGCGGCGGACCAGTACCGGCCGGTGTCCGCATCGCGGACGAAGAGGAATTTTCCCCACTCGTCTTTGATGAGATCCTGTTCCCATCGCGTGATCCGGTTCAACTGCGCATTCTCGCGCCAGCTGTATCCGCCCCCCGCTTGCGAGAGGATCAGGCCGAAGGTTCCGTTGCTGATGACATTCACCCACGGTCTCGGCGTCCGCGGCGTGCGGATCCGGTAGCTCCAGCCGTTGTCAGCAAAAGAGCCGTAACCGTTGTCAAACGGGTATTGGAAATTCATGTCGTTCATTGCTCACTCGATACTCAGAGATCCTTGGTTCGAAGCGGAACACGGATACTACGGAGGGAAAGGATGACCACGGATAGATGTTACTTAGTACAACAACGGTTTTGGTCTGTGGCTATCCGAGTTTCTCCGTGTCATCCGTGTTCCTCTTTCATTCTCGCACAATCAGAAGCCCATCCCCACGCTGATGCGCTGCACATCGCCGAGACGACCGTGGTCGGCCCAGGCGTAATCGATGTGGATCGGGAAGTCCAGCAGGTCGCTGTCGATGCCGCCGCCGAGCGTCAGGCCGACCTCGGAATCCTTCTGGAAGAGATGCTGGTAGCCGGCTCGAACGGAGAACAAGCCCATTACCTTCCATTCAGCGCCGAAGCTGACGCTTTCCGTGTTGTCGCTCGGATGATAGGCGTCGACGGCCATGTGGATCACATTCTTCCCGGACAACGCGATCGGGTACGAAAGTCCGACGCGAAACACGACCGGGAGAGAAAACTCGTCGGTCGTGACCTCGCCGGGAAGATTGCTGTTGTCGCCGTATGTTGCATTGTTCGCGTCATAGCGGATGCGGAGGTCGGACCCGCTGTAACGTCCGCGCGTGCCGAAATTCGAGATGCTCGCACCGATGAACAGCCCATCCTGGGAGACGCGGTAGAGCGTGCCCAGATTGACGGCGATCGCCGACAGCGAGCTGTGCCAGATCGTCTCCTGCAGATAGCTGACTTCAATGCCCGCGGAGAAACGCTCCGTCAGTTTCGACGCGTATCCGACACCGATCGCCATGTTCGTCACGTTAAACTTCTCACCCGTGCCGAGGGGTTGTTGCACGGTCCGAACGTCGATGTCTCCGGAGTTGAGCGATGTCAGCGTGATCCCCAGGGCGCTCTGTTCGGAGAGCATCACTCCCACCGCCGCATGGCTGTACTGAATTCCGGCCAGCCAGAGACCATACGTGAACTGCGCATCGGAGCCCGCGAGATTTCCCCACGCCGCGGGATTGTAATAGCCGGCCTGGGCATCCGCGAACGAGGCAACGCCTGCGTTCCCCATCGCCGCGACCCGTGCGTTTGGCTCGATGAGCAGAAACTGTCCGATGGTCGTTCCGGTCTTTGTTTGCGCCCCTGCTTGCAGACACAGGATCACGAGCGCCATCGTGGTCGTCCAGAATCGCCTGGACGGACGCGAGAATTTCTGATTGGTGTTCATCATGCGTCAACCGTTCGCTGATCGTTTACTTGATGATGGCGAATTTGCCGATCTTCGTTCCGAGGTCCCCCGCATCGACATGAAAGATGTAGAGGCCGGGGGCGACGTCGAGGTTGTCTTTCGTGCGGAGATCCCAGGGGACAAATCCCTGCATCGATCCATCGTGCCGAAGCGTCTGCACGAGTTCTCCCTTCACTGTGTAGATCCGCACTGCACAGTTCGCGGGAAGATTGCGGAACTCAATCCGTCGGTCGCCTCGCCCGGTCACTGCGAACCGCTCCGGTTCGAACGATGCGAATCCGACATACGGATTCGGAACGACATACGGGTCTTCAGAGAA
>JBFYQI010000020.1:0-4756 GCA_041302875.1 Ignavibacteria bacterium | reverse complement strand
CCACGAAAATTCCCACCTCTCCCCTCCAAAGCTGCCCTACGATTGTCCGCCGTTGAACTCCAACTGTGCGTTCCAACCTTCAAGCCCGATTCTTTCCTTCGAACGAAAAAAAAGCCGGCCCGTTTCCGAGCCAGCCTTGAAATTCCAAACGATTGGTGATGCTTACGGAGTGTTACCCGTATTATAGGCGTAGCCCTTTATCTCTGTAGCCGGCACGAATTTCGATCCCGGCATGTTGTCGTAGATCATCGCATTCGTTCCATAGAGCAGCGACTTCGCGTCGTACCCGAGCAACCGAAGATATGCAGCGAGAAATGCGCTGGTCTGCCCGGTGTAGCAATAGAGCGCGATCGGCTTGTCGGTCGGCAATGTGCGCAGAAATGCCGTGTCGCGCAAGTCGGGCTTCGCGTATTGAATGGCTCCCGGCACATGTCCGGCGTTGTACTCTGCGACCGGCCAGTAGTTGACGATGTAGTATGTGCTGAGATTGTTGAACAGCGTGGTGTTGTCAACGGTCGCCGCGGGCGAGAATCCGCCGGACCACGATGCGCTCACGCGCGCCTGGAAGATCTCCGTTCCCGTGGTTTTTCCCGTGCTGAGCGTCGGCAGATTCCCCTTTGCGTTCTTCGCCGTCGCAGTGGTAACAAACTGCGCTGCACGGGCATTGCTCATCTTTCCGGAGGAGAGCCATGCAGTCGCCGCGAATACGGAATCCCAGGCGCTCATTCCCCACTTCATGGAAGAAACACGGCTGTATCCGCTCAGGCGCAGAAGCGACGTGGCGTAGGCTGCTGACTGACCGGAATAGCAGGTAATGACGATGCTGGTGTACGATGTGGGGACGCTGGCGACATGGGTCGGCAGATTCGCGAAGGTCACGCGGACCGCACCCGGGATGTGACCCAGGTTGTACGCCGCAGAATCGCGGATGTCGATGACATACTGCGTTCCGGATGAAAGATTCGTCTGGACCGTTGTCGCCGGGACGATCGACACGCCGGTCGTGTTGATGTAATCCCCGCTAGTCTCCAGATACTGCACGAGCGTTTGCGCCTCATTGACCGGTGTTTCGCTCGGGCTCGTTGAATCCTCTTTGCAGCCGACGACGAAGATCATCAGCGGCAAGAGAGCCAACAGCAAGAAATGCTTTGCGTTCATATAAGGACTCCGTTTGGTTTGTGTGGATGAAGACGTTGCCTACTGCACGTTCCATGATGCCGGAAGCTTTCCGTCGACGACGATGTCCTTGTCGGCATTCAGCTCCCAGCTCTGAAGATCGCTATTGAAGAGATACAGCTGCTTGTTCCGCAAGACCCCCGATTCGTTGATGATGTGGCAGGCATCGTAGCATGGTTTGCCAGCCGTCACTTGAGTTCGTGATGTCCATCGCTTGATATTGTGCGGCGTGGAATACTTATAGGTCGGTCGAACGTCGAAGTTTGCCAGATTGGGAACCCCATATTCCTTCCAGCTGTCCGGAGCCATCAGGGACCGGCGAACGGTCGCCCATTTGTAGGGACGCGTTTGCGGGATCGGATTCAAGGCGATCTTGAATCCCTGATACGATGGGATCCGCGCTCCGGCGCCATGAATGTGACAGCTGCCGCAATTGTTGTAGTCTTGCGAATGGCAAGCGTTGCAGTTCATGTCGTCGATGTGCGTTTGATGGTAGGCGTTGCTTGTCGCGACGTTTGCGTGGCAGTTCTCGCACTTCGGCAGCATCGGCATCTTGTAGCGTTGATCATATGCGTAGCCGTCGCCATGCATCTCGGCGCCGGTGTGGCAATTCAGGCAGTGACCGTCTCCCAGCGCGGTCAGATGAACGTCGGGAATGGTGCCCGTGCCAACTCCGAAGTACGCGTGTCCACCGCGGCTCGAGTGACAGGTCGTGCAGTTGTCCCGCATGTCGGGACGCTTCCGAAATGCGTGTCCGTTGAGGAGTCCGCCTCCGCCCGCTGTGGGCCGAAGAACGTGGCAGCTTCCGCATCCGCCATGACACGTGGCACAGTTCACTTCGTATCCATGCTTTACGTCGGCAGGGAGCTCCTCGAACGTGGAGACGCCATACCGAAGGGCGACCATGCTCTTCTGTCCCCATCCATTCAGATGGATGCTGGTCTTCACCGCCGATTGGATCGAATAGTGACAGGGGACGCACTTCTTATCCGCTTGGTCTGACGGATGCTTCAGGAAATCTCCACTATGGGCCGTCTTCTTGTCTGACGTGTTGTCGACGCCGTTGTGGCAGTATGTGCATCCCCGTTTGGAGTGTGAAGAGGCCGAGTACTCAGCGTATCCGGTCGGCGTGATATAGACCCGGTCATACGGTTCGATGTGCGGCGTCTCGCCGCCGCAGCCGCCGGCAGCAACGACGGTGTCGGGGGAGTGTACCGTCCGAAGATGGGAATAGTTGGTATGACAGCCGACGCACGATCCGACGGATGAGGAGACCGTTGCATCGATCGGCGTGGTGGGTGGATCTTCTTCTTTCTGGCATCCGGCGATGAACAAGAACAGGAACGCGCTGGTGAGGAGTAATCGTGTCATGGGAACCTCCAAATGCACTGCCGTGATCATTGCTGTAACCAAGCGTCCAGCGAAACAAGTACTTGACGAAAACTGGCGACGACCTGCTCCCGCAAACCAGCCGGAACGTCTCGAAAAATTTCCTCGTGGATCTCGGCGAATCGTTGTTCAAGTTCCGAGGAGAGCGCGTGTCCCTTTGCCGTGAGCGAAACCGTGACAACACGGCGATCAGACGCGGTCACCGTGCGCCGGAGATACTTCTTGCGCTCCAGGTCGTCGAGAATGCGGGTAAGCCTGCTTCCACTGAGCTGAATGCGATGGACAAGTTCGCGGACCGTCAGGCTCTTCTCACCGCGGAAGTTCCGGATGACACGGAATTCCTGTGCGGTGAGATTGAACTGTGATGCGAATCGCTGTTCTTTCAGTTGACACCGGGAGAGGAGACGAAAGGTGAGGTCGCCAATCTCAGCGGCAAGTTGCTTGTCGTTCTGATTCATATTCATTGCTAATAGCAATTGTTTATCTTCGCAAGATACATGCCATCAGGAATTCGGTCGAAATCTACGCAAAAACGAGGATTTCTCCTGCAGGTTTCCGAAAATAGGGAATGGTCAGGGAAGCAATTCTCGGAGGGTTTTCCCCATTATGACCGTCCCCTCTTTGAGAAACGGCGCGATTTCCGGGGATTCCTGACGTGCGGCAAGTCGGAACTGGGTCAATGAAACGATGAGCGGAATGATCGATATGCCGAGCGATCGCTGGAGGTGCCTCGTAAGCAGCTCGAGGCTGGGTTGGGCGATTTGTGGGTCTTGGATGATGACGCAGATGCTGAGCGTGAGCGGATTCGGTGCTCTCGGGCTCTTGGCGGGGTGATGCAGAATGACGCTTTCCGCGAAGGAGGAGAGATACTTCCGGATGAGCTTTGTGGCCGAGGGGAGAAAAGAGCGCTCGAAATCAAGGAGTTGCGGGAGTATCTTGCGATTGAACCGATGGCTCTCACTCAATGCGTACAGCGTCGAACGACCTTTTCGTTCCTTTGTAACAATGCCAAGAATGACAAGTCTCTCCAGCGATTGTATTGCGGCGCGATGCGTCATTCCCGAACTGCGCGCGCAGCCTCGGCCTGAAAGCGGTCCCGGCGCTGTGGCGAGTGATCGAAGCAGGACAATATGCCCCCAGGTGGAAAACAACTGGTCCAGAATATTGAGTGGTGGAATCCTCATGGATACTTATATATCCAAATATCAGCAATCGTCTGATGAAGCGCAAATGCAAGATTTTGGAAGAAAATCGGCGGTCTTCGCAGTTTTAGAAAGAACCAGCTTGAAAATGCCGAGAATTCGACCGAATCGTAGTCGGCATGCATGTTGCCCCATTCCGGGGACGACGGAAGGAAACGATGCACGAATTGTCATTGGCTCAGAATATTGTCGAAATCGTGCATCAGCATGTACCAACACCCGATCTCCCAAAGGTCCGAGCGGTCGATGTTCTCGTCGGTGCGGCGTCCGGGGTCGTTGCGGATTCGCTCGCGTTTTCTTACAGTGCAATCGTCAGTGGAACGCCACTCGCATCTTCGTCCATGAAGATCGAACATATCCCGTATTGCGTCCACTGTCGGTCGTGTGGCATCACCTCCGATCACGATGACGGCCTGCGGATCTGTCCGGCGTGCGGAAGCACGGAGACGACAGTCGTCAGCGGGACGGAGCTGCGTGTGCAGGCGATCGAACTAGCAGAAGAGGATCGATGACTGTGGGTATCGTCACAGTTGAACGAAAGGTGTTGGAGAAGAACGATGCGCTCGCGGCGCAGAACCGTGAGGCATTCCGGCGCAGCAAGCTATTCGTCGTCAACCTGGTCAGCTCTCCCGGCTCGGGAAAGACCAGTCTCGTCGAACGAACATTGGACCATCTCCGCGGCCGTCTCTCCGTTGCCGTCATCGAAGGCGATGTGCAAACCGACCTGGATGCCCAACGTGTTGCGAAGTTCGGCGTCCCCGTCGTTCAGATCGTCACCAACGGCGGTTGCCATCTCGATGCGAAGCTTGTACAGGATGCGGCGCAGAATCTTGCGCTCGACGGCGTCAATGTATTGATCATCGAGAATGTCGGCAATCTCGTGTGCCCCGCCAACTACGACCTCGGTGAGGATGTGAAGGTCGTCGTCGCGAGCACCACCGAAGGAGACGACAAGCCGCTGAAGTATCCGGCGATGTTCCGCAACGCCT
>JBFYQI010000018.1:0-2928 GCA_041302875.1 Ignavibacteria bacterium | reverse complement strand
GGAGTTGGCCAAGTCAGTACCTTTACGAGCCAAACCTTCTGCCTTTTGAGTTTTGACTTCTGCTCCAGGCTCTGGGCTTTGCTCTGGGCTTTGCTCTGGGCAAACCTTGAAGACCTGGGATTCGTCCTCCCCCTAGCGCTCCGCCCGCGCATCCCTCATCATCACATCCAGGATCGCCTGGCTGGCGTCTTTTCCCTCATACAGCACCTGATACACCTCGGACGCCAAGGGCATGTCAATCTTGTGCTTCATGGCCAGTTGGTGGACCGATTTGGCGGTGGGGACACCTTCCGCCACCATGATCATGTCGTTGAGCACGTCTCGGACCTTGCGCCCCTTGCCGATCTCCTCACCCACAAACCGATTGCGGCTGTGCCGGCTCATGCATGTGACGATCAGATCGCCCATCCCGGATAATCCCGCAAAGGTGATGGGATGCGCCCCCATCTTGGCGCCCAATCGCGTGATCTCGTAGATCCCTCGGGTCATCATGGCCGCCTTGGTGTTGTCGCCAAATCCGGCACCGTCGCTCATTCCCGCGGCGATCGCAATGACGTTCTTGATCGCTCCCCCCAACTCCACACCGCGAATATCCTCATTCACATACACGCGGAAGTAGTCCGTCATGAACGCTTCCTGGACGAGCTTCGCGGTTCGGTGTTGGAACGATGCCGCAACGACCATCGTCGGGATCTTCTTGCTGACCTCCTCCGCATGGCTCGGACCCGAAAGGATCGCGAGGTTCTCTTTCCGCTCATGCATCAACACATCGATAAGCACCTCGGACATCGTCATCAATGAACCGTTCTCAATCCCCTTCGCGACATTGCAGATGACGGTCTGGGTGAGATCGAGGTGGGCGATGCGCTGGAGAATCGAGCGGAGGTGCTGGGATGGGACGGCCGCGACGATCATGTCGCGTTGTTCGCAGGAGGACTCGATGTCCTCAACGATCTCGATGTCAGGGGGAAGCGGAATGCCGGCCAGGAATTCGGAATTCTCACGCGCCGAGCGCATGACCGCTGCCTGATCCTTGCTGTAGGACCAGAGCCGCACCGTATGACCATTGTCGTGCAGAACCAGGGCGAGCGTTGTGCCCCAGCTTCCTGCACCCAGGACGGTTACATTCATGATGAGGGGTCAGACCGTCCGCGCCGGCGATCAGGCGACGTCCGTCTGCTTCTTGCTGCCAAAGCTGGTGATCTTGCGCTCGGTTCCCTCGAGAAGCCGTTTGATATTGGCCCGATGCGAATACACGAGGAACAATGCGACGCCCGTGCTGAAGAAGATCAGTGTCTTGTAGCTGTGCACTTCATCAGAAAGGATGTTATGCCGGATGACGATAGAGAGCGGGAACGCGATCGCCGCCATGATCGATCCAAGGGAGACATAACGGAACGAGTAAAAAACGACTGCAAAGACAAGAATTGACACGATGAATTCCGTCGGCGCGATGCCGAGCAGCATCCCGGCTCCCGTCGCGATGCCCTTCCCGCCGCGGAATCCTGCGAAGACCGTCCACACATGTCCGATGATCGCGGCGCCGCCGCAGATCATCTGAATGATCGTGAAATCGTCGAATGGCGTCCGGTTGTAGAACGGGAGGGTCGGATCCCAGAAGAGCCGGGCAATGACGGTCGTTGCGATGACCCCTTTGAGCATGTCCATGATGATGACAAAGACGCCGGATTTCCAGCCAAGCACCCGGAAGACATTCGTTCCGCCGGCATTGCCGCTCCCCTTTTCGCGAATGTCGAATCCATGCCGCCACTTGGAGAGCATGATACTCGTCGGGATCGATCCCACGATGTAACTCAGCAGCACAACGATCACCATGTTCACCATGGGACGCATCCTTCGTGTGGTGGTAAAAGCGACTACAGTATAGTAATGTACTACCCCCCGCAACGAGAATCAACCGGCTAAAACAGGCCCTTTTCCTGCCATCGCTGCAGGATCAGGGAGGCAAACTCGAGATCCTCCTGCGTCGTGATCTTGATGTTGTCGTAGCTTCCTTCAACGATCTTCGCCTTGATCCCAAGCCGTTCAACGAGCGCCGCTTCATCCGTCGAATAGAACCTGTCCTTTTTCGCTTTTTGAAACGCGCGAAGCAGGACCTCCGCCCGAAATGCCTGCGGCGTCTGGATGATCCACAGTGCATGGCGGTCTAGCGTTTGGTCGAAGAAGCCGCCGCCAGCCGACCGCCGTATCGTGTCTTTCGGCTGCACCGCCAGGACGGCTGCGTGATGCTCCTTCGTGAGCCGCACGAGATGCGCGATGCGTTTCGTTTCCACGAACGGACGCACGCCGTCGTGTACTAAAAGAATATCGGCATCCTTGAGAGGGATCTTCTTCAACACGTTCGCGACGGAATCCTGCCGTTTGGAACCCCCCATCACCACACGGGCCACTTTGTGGAGCCGGTATCGCGATACGAGTGCTTCGACCTCTGCGATCGCCGACTCCGGAACGGCCAGATTCACCTCATCCACATCGGAACAGTGTTCGAACTGCTGCAGTGTGTGAACGAGGATGGGCTTCCCCTTCAACAGCAGGAATTGCTTCCTGACAGCGCCCCCCATACGTGACCCGGACCCGGCGGCGGGAACGATTGCGACAACACGAGGACGGGAACGAGGCATGAGAAGGATAATGAAGAATGTTGTGAGTCTGTTAGCCCATGAGTATATGAGCCTATGAGTCCATGAGTATATGAGCCTTTGAGTCCAAAGCCTATGAGGAAAAGAATCGATGTTCCGCTCAACGGCTTATCGGCTCAACGGCTCCTACAGGATCATCATCGCGTCGCCATAGCTATAGAATCGATACCCTTCTTTGATCGCCTTCTTGTAGCACTTCATCATGAAGTCATGCCCCGCGAAGGCACTGACGAGCATCATCAGCGTGGATTCGGGGAGATGGAAATTC
>JBFYQI010000016.1:0-3254 GCA_041302875.1 Ignavibacteria bacterium | reverse complement strand
CCCCACGCCTGTCCGCGCGACCATGCAGAGGAATCGGCATAACCTTGATGCGTGTTCTTGACGAGCACCTCGCCCGTCGTCGTGTCGTAGCTTACGACATGGTAGGTGCTGCCGTCTGGCCGGACGTGATTCTTCATGGTGTTCTCCGCATGGCGGACCGCCAAGTCGTAGAACTCCCTTCCGCCGCCATTCTGCGCCGCCCAGAACAAGAGTTCCAGGTTCATCATGTTGTCGATGATGACCGGATAGACCCATTTGCGGTTGTCCCACGACTTGATGCATCCGACCATCGGGTTATAGCGTGTCGCGAGCGAGCGTGCCGTCTCCAACAGGACTGCCTTGTAGTCGTCGTGTGGCTTCAGACGCAGGCCGTTTCCGTAACTGCAGTACATGATGAATCCGAGGTCATGCGTTCCTTTGAACGTCTTCATCTGCTCGAGGCCGCGCGTGTAGCGGTCGGCAGCATCGGAGTAGAAGGGTTCGCGCGTTTGCTCGTACAAGTACCAGAAGACGCCGGGGAGAAAGCCGCTTGTCCACTCGCGCGGAGGAACGACCTTCCATGACCCGTCGGGAAGCGTGGCCTTCACGTAGCGAACGGAATCGCCGAACGTCTCGATCGTTTGGCGAAATCGCTCATCCGCGAGCCGGAAGGTTTCCGCGATGCGCACTTGTTGTGCCATCGCTCCAACGATGACGGTTCCCGATACCAGTACTCCTGCCATGAGACGTCGCATCTGTGCGCCGGTCATCATCCTCTCCTTTGTTGTCTTCAGCCTCAATTGGCGATCTTGTGCTCTTTCAGAAAAGCGGTGATGCGCTCCAGGATCGAAACGTTCTGTTCCTTCGAAAACTTGCCGTGCACGCCCCCCGGAATCGTCATCAGTTCATGTCGCGCGCCGGCATCTTCCAATGCTTGATGCAGGCGGACTGCCTGGTCGTACGGCACGGTCGGGTCCGAATCCCCATGCACAGTGAGGATCGGACAGAGATCTCTGTGCACATACGTCAGCGGCGAAACGAGTCGGGCGGTCTCATCGGCCTGAGGGCCGTCGCCGAGCCAGCTGATCGCGAACCCCCGGCGATTTTTCGACTGCGTCTGAAGGTCGACGAGATCGGTGACGCCGTAGAAGTTGATAATTGCTGAGACGTTCAATTCGGGGCCCGGGCAATTCTTGTCCAATCCCACGCTCGCGGGAGCCATTCCCGTGATCAATGCA
The DNA here is from genome assembly GCA_041302875.1 of Ignavibacteria bacterium. GTDB lineage: Bacteria > Bacteroidota > Ignavibacteria > UBA10030 > UBA10030 > JAKAJH01. Next base: position 2,037 of record JBFYQI010000016.1, on the reverse strand, counting down.
AGATGTCCACCGGACGATGTTCCGCTAAGGACGATGCGCGTCGTGTCGGCTCCGATGTGCGCCGCGTGTTGGTAGACCCAGCGCAACGCGCAGCGGCAATCTTCGACCGCCGCGGGGGCCAGAGCGACCGGAGTGAGCCGATAATCAACGTTTACGACGATCCAGCCCATCTCAAGGTATGGGATGATCTGCCCCGAGACAGAATCCTTGCTCAACCGCGACCAGCCACCGCCGTGAAACCACATCAAGACCGGACGAAGCTCCTTCGCGTCGCGCGGGACGTACAGATCCAACCGTGCATTGACGGTATCGACGGCCGTGTAGGCAATATTCAACGTCACATCATACTTGTCGCGCAGGTTCTTCACCCACCGGGAGTTCCTGGAAAGTTGGCTTTCCGCCGGATGCGCCATCAGAAGAACGAGGAAGAACAATGCAAGACGGTTCACTTGAGTAACACTGCCTTTCGTGCTGTTGCGGAACCATTCGTTCGCAACACAACCCAGTACACTCCGCTCGGTGCATGTTGCGCATTCCACTGAACCTCGTGGGTTCCGGCTGATCGTGTCTCTGCCAGCAGGGTCGTGATCGCCCGTCCCGTGGCATCATAAATATTCAGACTCACGTGTGTGGCGTTCGGCAACCGATAGCGGATCATCACCGAAGGATTGAATGGGTTGGGGAAGACTGGATCCAGGCCGCATGTTTCAGGAAGGACCGTCGATTGAGGTCCACCGGAAACAGATGTCGGCGGCGAGAGGCGCTCCGCCAGTTGTGCCTCATACAGCGACGACGGCGTCAGTCCTGTCGTGTTCGTTCCTTCTTCATATCCCTTCGGATTGGAGAACGGCGAAGAGGAAACGATCGCTGAAGCAAAGCATCCGATGGCGTAGTTCTGCGCCGTCGGAGGTTTCTGCAAGACCATGTTCCTGCCGAGACTGCAGTTCCATGCCACCGAATGAACCGCAGCCCAACCGTGACCCGTCCCATAATCGCCCCGAGAATAGAGTCCGAGCACGTATCCAGTTGTCGCATGGTTTGAGAAGACTACGTTGTCAAAGAGCATTCCCTGACTCCACTGCCGATGCCCTTCGGATGACGCGTACGTGAACTCCGAGCGTCCCCGCAGGAAGACGATCCCCGACACCGAACTTGTGCCATTCGAAACGAAATCGTGCCGGCCTCGCGTTGCGTAACAGTCGCGGAACAGGATCAACTGAGATGCAACGTAGGTGTTGAAATTGTAGCGGCGCTCACCGGTGATGATACTGACGGGATCCAACGCGCGGCATGAATCGATCGTGATCCGCGTCGAAGTCGACGTCTTGATTCCGGACTGGCCGAAATGGAGCGCGGTGGAGCGCCGGACCCAACCGTCTTCGACCTGACGCACCCAGATGGCATCCCATGCGTGGTCACGCTCGTTGCCGTTCGCATCCGTGGTCACGCCGGGAGCCTGGATGTCAACCCGGATGTCTTCGACGCCGATGTTCGTTCGAATACCGCTCCGGTCATACTTGTACAGATACGATTGCGAACGTGAACGGATGAGCGTGTTGAAGATCGGGGCGTCGATCGTGACGACATCGCCCGCGATCTTTGTGATGTATCTGTTGTAGATGATCGGGAGCTGATTCACCGTCCACGGCGCATCGGTTCTCGTGTCCCCATAATTCACGGCCTGAAGCCAGGCATCCGTGCAGGGATGGACGATGACGACATTGTCACCCACTTGGAACGGAGTTGTGCTCGCAACGGTGAACGACATGTCTCCCACGAGGACCGTATCGCTCGTGATGTTGACCTTCGTCCCCGACACCTGACCGGACCATTTCGTATCCGAGCCACCGCCGACCTGCAGGACGATGCTCTGTGTGGCCGAATCGCCGGTCGCGAGGATCACCGTGTTTGTCAGGGTGTCCGCATCGTCACCAACACCGCGAAGCACGATGCCCGACGTATTGAGCTGAATCCTTCCCGACACTCTGTATGCACCGGCAGTCATCAGGATCGCACCACGAAATCCCGTTCCGTCTA
>JBFYQI010000008.1:0-15851 GCA_041302875.1 Ignavibacteria bacterium | reverse complement strand
CGCCTGCTTGCACCAATTCCGCCACCCCTCGGAGTGAACGATACAGGGCCGTTGCGCGGCTTCGTTCTTCCGGCGTCAAGTACGCATTGCGCGAGCTCAACGCCAGACCATCTGCCTCCCGGACCGTCGGTCCGACGACGAGTTCGACGCCGAAATCCAAATCCCGGGTCATCCGACGGATCACATGGACCTGCTGAATATCCTTTTGTCCGAAAACCCCGACATGCGGCTTCACGATATTGAACAACTTCGCGACAACCGTCGTCACGCCGCGAAAATGTGTCGGCCGAATCTCTCCTTCGAAAACGGACGTGATCTCCTCAACGGAAACAAACGTCTTGAATCCTTCCGGATACATTCCCGAAGCGCTCGGGGTAAAGAGGATGTCCGTCCCCGCCGCTTGGGCAAGTGTCGTGTCCCGATCCAGATCGCGCGGATAGCGCGCGAGATCCTCTGTCGGACCGAATTGCGTTGGATTGACGAAGATCGTCGTCACGACGACGTCGGCGTGTTTGCGCGCCAGTTCAATGAGGCTTGTGTGCCCCCGGTGGAGTGCCCCCATCGTCGGAACAACGGCGATGCGCTTCCCTTCACGACGAAGCCGGTCGCGGTCGGATTGCATGGAGGAAATGGTGGAGAAGGGCAGCCAGGGAGGTAGGGGGTGTCCAATGTGAAATGTGGGATGTTTTATGTGAGATGGGATATGGGATATGGAATAAGTCAAAGGTCAAAAGGCAAAAGTCAAAAGGAAGAATTCTGCCTTATGACTTCTGCTTTTCTCCATCCCAGATGTGGCGGATCGTCTTCGCCAGCGTGTCGCGCATATCCTTCCGATGGACGATCATGTCGACGAATCCTTTTTCGAGGAGGAATTCCGAGCGCTGGAATCCTTCGGGAAGATCCTTGCCGATCGTTTGACGGATGACACGGGGGCCGGCGAAGCCGATCAGGGCGGATGGTTCCGCGATATGCACATCGCCAAGCATGGCGAAACTCGCCGTGACGCCTCCGGTGGTCGGATCAGTGAGGATGACGATGTACGGAATGCCTGCGTCGGACAACTGGGCGAGCCGTGCACTCATTTTCGCCATTTGCATGAGCGAAAGCGCCCCTTCCATCATGCGCGCACCGCCACTGGAGGAAATGACAATGAGCGGCTTTCGCTTCTTGCGGGCGACATCGGTCGCGCGGGAGATCTTCTCTCCAACGACAGAACCCATCGACCCGCCGATGAAACCAAAATCCATGCAGGCGACCACCACTGGGATCCCCTCGATCGCCCCTTCGCCGGTCCGCACCGCATCGTTCAAACCCGTCTTGCGAATGGTATCCTCGATGCGTTTCCCGTAGGGCTTCGTGTCCACGAACTTCAGCGGGTCCACGGAACGCATCTTCTTGTCCATCTCCTTGAACGTCCCCTTGTCAAGCAGGAATCCGAAGTACTCCTTGCTCCCGATGCGGAAATGATACTGGCACTTGGGACACGTGAAGAGATTCTGTTCGAGCGGCTTCTTGTGGATGATCTCGCCGCAGCCGCCGCACTTTGTCCACATGCCGTCCGGCATGTCCTTCTTCGGAACGCTGGTGGAGATGTTCTCTTTTGAGCGCTTGAACCAAGCCATGCGAACCTCGTGGATTGCGAATTCAACAATCGAACTTCGAAACTCGAGAATGCTTCTTCCAATTTACTGTTTCTGCGGGACTTCTGCTCTGGTCTTGACGACAAAATCCTTCAGATAGCGCGGTTCCAGAGCGGCGAGGTCGCTGATCTCCCCGCGTTGGAGCAAGGCATCCCCGCGAATCGCAACCGTTCGGGCCGTGCACAGATCTAGAACGTCGAGGATCTCATTCGCATTCCGATTTCCGAACAATTCGCATCTGTCGGTCACAACCACGGAAACCGGAGGCATCGATTCGATGAACGGCATTGGAGCAACGTGCACCATGACGGAGCCCGATCGACCGTCTTGCTCACGCTCTGCGCGGCCGACGTAGAAATCCCCCTGACGTGCATCGATGCAGAGAAGCGCCGACAACGCGGATGGAGCGCGTTCGAATGCCGCATCCGCCAAGGCCTCGAGCGTCGACACACCGATGAGGGGCCGGTCCAAGCCGTAGCAGAGTCCCTTCGCCGCGCTCACGCCAATGCGTAATCCGGTGAAGGATCCGGGTCCCGTAGAAACGGCGACGCCGTCGAGCCGGCTGAGCGCGATTCCGGCCTCCGAGCACACTTCCTGGATCAAGGTCTGCAGTTTTTCCGAATGGATGTGCGTTTCGACCACCCTCCGCTCAACCACACGGGTGCCTCCGTGGCAGAGTGCCACAGAGCAAACCACGGTGGATGTTTCGATGGCGAGGATGTTCATGCGATGCCTTCGGGAGTGCGCGTCACGCGGATGAGTCGCTGGTGTTCCTCCGGGCCGTATTCGAAGCGGACGTCATATCGCCGTTCCGGCAGCAATCCCTCCACCTTTTCCGCCCACTCAATGAGGCAGATCTCGTTTCCGTTGATGATCTCCTCATATCCGATATCATAGATCTCATTGAGCGAAGTCACACGGTAGCAGTCGAGATGATACAGGAGGATCTCCCCGCCGTCATGACCGACGCCGTCGTAGCGGTTCAGGAGGACGAACGTCGGGCTGCTCACGGCCGTTCGAACGCCGAACGCTCGGCACACGCCTTTCACGAACTGCGTCTTTCCCGCGCCGAGGTCGCCATACAACGCAACGACCGAGCCGCGCGACAAGTGCGAGGCGAATGATTCCCCCAGGCGGATCGTTTCATCCGCCGATGTGGTCGTCCAGCTGTTCATTTCGGCTGCAGGCGGACGAACGGGAGGATCATCTCTTCCATGGAGATGCCGCCGTGCTGGAAGCTGTCGCGGTACTGGCTCAAGTACCGGTGATAGTCCGTCGGATAGACGAAGTAATAGTCCTCTTTTGCCATGACATAGTTCGTCGTCACGCTCCCGCGCGGGAGCCGGTAGTCTGCGGGATCCTTGACAAAGACCGCCTGCTTGTCGTCGACCTTCAGGTTGCGTCCGAACTTGTACCGCAAATTGGCAGAAGCCTCCCGATCGCCGATGACCTTCGAGCCCCGGAGACACCGGACGCTGCCGTGATCGGTCGTCAGAATGACCGTGACGTTCTTCTGCGACGACAGCGTGCGGAGCATTCCAAACAGAGAGGAATGCTGGAACCAGGAACGCGTCAGGGAACGATATGCTGCTTCATCCGGTGCGATCTCTTTGAGCAACGCGGAGTCCGATCGACCGTGTGCGAGCATGTCGACAAAGTTGACGACCACGGATGTCAACCGATTCTTCAGATACGAGAGGATGTTATTCTCGAACTGCCGACCGAATTCCGCGTCGAGGATCTTGATGTACTTTGACTCCGGCTTGAGTTGGATGCGTTTGCGCTCAAGCAATCGATCCATCAACTGATGCTCGAATCGATTCCGGCTGTTTTCGTTCTCATTCTCGTCGGCGTTCCATACTTCAGGGTAGCGTTTCTCCAGGTCCGCGGGGAGCAAGCCGCTGAAGATGGCGTTGCGTGCGTATGGGGTCGCCGTCGGAAGGATGCTGAAATAATACTGCTTTTCGAACGTGTAGAACTCGGAGAGGAGTTCTTCCATGATGAGCCACTGGTCGAGACGGAGACAGTCGATCACAAAGAAGAACACGCTGTTCCTCTCCCCCAGCGACGGGAGCACCCATCGCTCAACGATCTCATGGGAGAGCGGAATTTTCCGGTCCGTGGCGGACAGCCATCCGCGATACGAGCGTTCGACGAACTTCGCGAATTCCGAATTGCATTCGCGCTTCTGGTCGAGCAGCGTCTGCCGCAAGCCGAGTTCCGGGTGCGCGTCGAGTTCCATGTCCCACGATGTCAGCTTGAGATACAGGTCGATCCAGCCCTGCGCGTCCATCGGACTCATCAGCTGCGCCGAGATCTCCTGGAATTCCTTGACATAATCGCGCGACACCATCTGCCGCGTGATCTTCTTCGCTTCGAGGATCTTCTTGCAGGCAAGGAGGATCTGGCTGGGATTGACCGGCTTGACCAGATAATCGGTGATCTTGCCGCCAATAGCTTCCTCCATCAACGATTCCGCCTCGCTCTTCGTGACCATGACCACCGGCAGCTGCGGCGCGATGTCTTTCAACAGCGCGAGCGTTTGCAGTCCGCCGAGGCCCGGCATCATCTCGTCGAGAAAGACGAGGTCATAGCCCCGTGATCGAACGAGCGCGACCGCATCCTCGCCGTTCGTCGCCGTTTCGACGTTGTACCCTTTCTGCTCGAGCAGCCGCACGTGCGCGCGCAAGAGGTCGATCTCGTCATCCACCCAGAGAATGCGCTTGCGGTCTTCGGTCTGTTCGCTCATGGGATCCTTGTCATGCGTACGCCGCTTACTGGATCGCGACGTGAATGTCCAACCCGCCTTCGTTGATGGTCGATCCGGGAATGCGCGAACCGCCGGCATCGGGACTGATCTTGGTGTAGCGATAATAGAGGGATGAGGTCACGCGTGCGCTGAGGACGTACCGGATGCGGGGTTCCAGCACGGTCCTGCTCGAGCCTTCCATCGGTTGCCCTTCCGGCTTGAAGTTGTCCCGGAAGTCGTACACGCGCCGCGCGTTCTTGGCGATCGTGTAGGTGACGTTCGCATCGAGGTCGTTCGACAGGGCAAGTCCGAACAGCGGGATCTCAAATCCTTGCCGGTTGTAATTCGCGGTGAAGGAAATGTCTGAGGTCGCAGACTCGACGAGGTTCTGCGCGGACGGCGCCAGGTCGTAGCTCGTGTTCGATCCGTACCGGATCGTTGCCGAGAGGTTCCCCTTGATGAAATCTTTGAACGCGACATTCAGGCCGATCAGCGGCGCGAATCCGACGCTCACGGTTTGACTCTCCGTCGTCAGGCCGCCGGTCGGCGACGACCGCCACCGCTGGCGGTAGCTTGAGGTGTACGAATGATCCAGCGATGCGCGTGATGCGATGCTGTTCAGGAGCGGGAGCTTCTCGATGCCTGTCCAGCGGATGGTCCAGTTCGCGCGGGGCATCAGCGGACCGATCAGTTTCGTCAGGATCGGAAGGGCTTCCAGTCCCTGCTCGAAGGCCTCCGTAAGCTTCTGTTCCGCCGGACGGCCATCCTTCACTTGTTTGAGTTCCTCGTACTTCTTGTTGACGTCGGCGACGCTCGTCTTGAACAATTTGAAGATCAGAACCGGCGGGAAGGACATGAAGGACCGCTCGACATCGCCGCTGATCGTGCGGCTGCGTTCGAAGGATTGTCCGAGCGAATCAGTGAGGATGACGCGCGACTGATTATATGTCCAAGAGACACGCCAGTTGAGGTCGAGATCGGCCCCCTCCCACAGTTTTCGATTCGTCCGCATCGTGATGCTGTTGTTCTGACTGAAAATGTCATTCAGGTTCCCGCGCGGGGCGCGGATGCCCGCTACGCTGTATCCTTCCATGAAGGGGAATCCGGAACTTCCCCGGAGAATGACGTCGCCATGCGGACTCGTCGACAGCCCGAGTTGATAGAGGAGCGAAGGACCGTTCGCCACCAGCGAGGACTGCAAGAACGGGAAGCGTGCGAACAAGTTTCCGAAGCCCGTGCCGCCGACGACACCGCTGTTCTGGGAGCGATTCTGCTGGGTGAATGAAAGATTGAAGCGTTCGAATCCGAACAGGGTCGTCTTGAACAGCGTCTGCGAAAGTGAAGCCAACTGTGCGAGCGGTCCGGGTTTCATCGAATCGGGCACGGCCTGCGCTCCCCGCGCATCCGGCGGCCAGATGGCATCGGCGATGGTCTTGACGTTCACATCGAATCCGGCGTTGATGTTCGCGTTCCATCCAGCGCTCCGTCCGAGGGCCCCCGCTTGAATGTTATTCGACCAGTCATACCGCACCGTATAACGCGGACTCGGATTGAGCGTGAAGATCTTGTCGAGCTTCAGCACCGGCGGGATCACCATGCGGGTGTTGAGCGAGATCGTCTGACCGTAGTTCTGATCGATGCCGAAGCTGATCAACCGGTCGCTGAGGATCATGTCGTCAAGGATGTCGGCGAATGAACGCTGGTTCCCGAACTTGTCGACCTCCAGATGCACGAGCGAGCTCGCGATACTGACCTGGTAATCGATCCCCGGATTGATCAATCCCCCTTCGGTCAATTGCCAGTTGAAGTTGAACGATCGCGTGGCGGCAAGATTGCGGACGACCGGATTCTGCGCCGCCTGAATGCGGGACTTGTCGCGGGATTGGTTGCGCGAAAGCGTGAAGCCCATCGAAACTTGACGCGGCGTGTAGAAGACACGCGCATTCCTCCACAGCGACAATGGGAACGCGTCGGGGAAGAAGGAAAACGGTTGCAGATAGTTGTTCGCGCTCAACGGCAACGCGTAGTTGAATTGCGCGTTCCATCCCCAAGACTCGGCATACTCCGTAACGGGCGACCGGCGTCGAGTGATGTTGTACGAATACCCGAAGGTCATCCGGTTAATGGTTTCCGTCACCCACCACGTATTGACCGGGATATTCAGGCGCAGACCGGGAAGGGCGTACGTGTCCGTCACATTCAGATCTTGCGTCCGCGTGCGGAGCGATTGGCCGTCAACGTCACGCTTGGTCGACGACGTATCTTCCTCCACGCGTTGGGCCGCTTCGTCCACCAGGATATCCGTGCTGGGCATGTAGCGGGGCTTGTTCGATCCTTCCGTGTGCGTATAGGTCACATTCAAGTTCGTGCCGTTCCATGTCTCCGGCAAGAGCTTCTCGAGTCCGATATTCGCCGACAGCGTCCAATTGCGCGTGGTCGTCCGCGAACCGAATCGCTCCTCAAGGGCATGGAAAAAGGGATCGCGTTCGCTGAACGAAAAGACGAACGATGCGAGGTCCGCCATGCGCACTTGCGTGTCGAACCGGTATGCCCAGCCGGGCGTGTCGTCCACTTCGGTCAGACGCAATTCATTCGCCCACAACTCGCCATCGAGGGTCGTGGCCCCTTTCCCGAGCGGATTCTCCACACCGAGGGAGATGAATCGGATGTTCGTCAACGTCGGCTCGCCGAGGACCTGGTAGGTCGCGCCCACCGGACCGTCCGTGACGGGGAAACGCCGGGAGAGGACGCGGGCACTGTCGCGGACGAGCTTGATCGCCGTGAGATCGGCAAACTTCACGACGATCTCGTTCCCCTCCCATCCAGGCTTGACCGGAGCACGGTATTCGTAGTAGTTCAGCGAGTCCGAACCGAATCGCAGAAACACCTCCGCGTCGTAATCCGAGGTGTCGCGGAATCCGAAGGCCCGATACCCGCGCGGAGAATCCCCTTCTTCGCCGTGGATGAAGATGCGCAGAGCACGATAGCTGAACATGTCGAGCGGACGGAAGTTGTAGCGCTTGATCGCTTCTTTGTTCTGGCCATCACCGAGGTCGCGAATGATGAGATTCAGCGATTGCTCGTTCCCGTAGACGTTCTCGTCAGGACGGGTACGGTCCTTCTGCCGCTCGACAGGAGGATTGGTCAGACGGTAGTTCGGATCGTCCTCGTAGTTGACAACGCTCACTTTGAAGTTCGGGTCATTCTTCAGCCGTTCTTCCCATTGGTTGCCGACGAGATTGAATTCCGCAATTCGGAAGAGCAGGTTCGCGGAGGCGCCGGTGACCCACACGCGGACCCCTTCGACGTTCGTGAAGGTCGGCTGACCGATCATCCGCTGATATTCATTCAACGGAATGCGAAGCTGATACCATCCCCGTTCCCCGCGTCCGGATACGAGCCGCTGGAAATCGGGAGCGTTCGTGTCGAGCGGGATCTCATACTCGAAGTAGGCGTTCGTCCGGTCGAGCACGTTGTTATTGTTGAAATCCTCCGCGTCGGGATAGATGCCGTATTCCCCCTTCGAATTCCCTTCCGAGCCGTTCACAGTCTGGTTCGGCGAACCGGCGGGACTCGCAAAGTATTGCTCCGCGAGAACGGCGTCGAGTCCCGGGATGATCCCGTACGTCGGGCGGCGCCAGTTGTCGCCTGAGGGGTCTGCCTCGTACTCCGCGTACTTCGTGACGAACGCCCGGTATTGTTCCCGTTCCTGCGCATCCGACAACATATCGATGCCGAGATCCTCCCCTTCGTTCAGAACGCCGTTCTTGATCGAACCATCGAGTCCGTCCTCCGAATTCAAACGCCCGTTCGGAATGATATCTTCACTGAGATAGCCGAGGTCGACATTCAGTTTCGCCGATGATTGCGACTCAACGACGTTCACCCAGAACTCGATGAAGGTGACGTTCTGGTCGATCAGGTTCGTGGAAGTGATGCCCAGCAGATGTTGTATGCCGCCCCACGACTTCGTCGGGTCCGCAAACAGGCGGTTCTCGAGATCGAGCGAATAGTTGAACGCACCGCGCATGCCGGGCTGAAACAGCATGCTCATCACTGTGATCTGTTCCTGGCCGCGTGCCACGCTCTTTCGATCGCCCCAGATCTCCTCCACCAGGACGTCGCTTGGGGTCACGTTGAACCAGGTCGCACGTCCTTTGTACTGGATCTTCAGCGTATCGGCCAAGATGTCGCCGCTGGCGATCAATGCAGAACTCGTCGGGATGGAATCGGTCAGTGCGGCGTACGGATCGAGCCCCTTGATGAAGAATGGCGGACTTGCGTCCCGCCATTGCGTGAATGCAACGCCCAGGGGCGTCGACACACGCGCTCCTTCGAAATCGTCGATGTAGGCAACGCTTGCACCGTTGTCGCTTGGGACCGGGCTCTTGCGTGTGTTCGGGTCGGGGGACATGTACGCCATCTCGCCGCGGAGCGTCATCGACGAGGGGGCGAGCGTCTTGACGCCGGGGAGATAGTTGAGTGCCTTCGTGACAAACGGCAAAGCGAGCTGCGTCTCGCCGTCTACGCCCATGATCGTGTTGCTGATCGGCTCCTCGCCAAGCCGCACCTTGTCCGACAGCGATTGCTGGTTCAGGTTCATGATGGTGAACCCGAGTCGCGAGGACTTGCTGAGACTGAGATCGCCGCGCGCGCCCAGGAGCGACTTCGACGCCAGCTGGAACAGGTCGTTCGCCTCGTACTTCACTTGCAGATTCTTCCCCGGAACGAGGAGTGCCTGGTTCTTGATCACCACCTGGCCAGTCACGTAGTCCACCGAGTAGTCGACGTTGGGGGTCGCGCGGACACCGTCGACGATCACCTCGACGCTTCCCTCGACGATATTGAATCCGAGGTTGTATGACGATGCCGTAGACGGCTGTGTGTTGCCGCGGAAGTAATACTTGTTCTTCCGGTCGTTCACGGCGCCGTTATACGTCGTATCGTAGATGGCGTTGAACGAGAAGGAGTCGGCATACGCGGTCGCCTGGGCCGGGTCGATCCCCAGGCTGATGAACATCCGCCGGAGCGTTGCATCGCGGAAGGGCTCGACCGTCGGGAAGACCACCTCACCACGTCCCTCATCGATGGTGACCCCTTTGAGATAGTCGAATGATTTGTCCGGCTTGGGCGTGGAAACTCCGGTGAAGCGGTCGAGTCCGAACAACTCCAGCAAGCCGATGTTTGTCAGGATGTCCTGCACCGGGGGCTGGCCGTAGACTTCGTACTCCATCCGCAATTCGAATCCTGATTCCTTGATGCCGCGGCCGCCGAGCGGATAGCGGTTCTTCAGCAGCATCCGCCATCCGACCGGCTTCGTCGGGTCGAGGTTCTTTGGACGGACGAGTTTCATCACCAGTTTGAGGGAGTCGCGGACCGTTCGCGCGCCGAAGTTTCCGTGCTCGATCGTGCGGCCGAAGTCGTCCGTCGTGATGTAGGCGACGGCGATGGCCTGGTCGGGCTGGATGCTCTTGTTCATCGTCAGGATGCCAGCGTCGGCGTTGTAGGTATAGTCGGTGCCGGCATCGAGTCGCACGAAGGTTCCGGTCTCGACGGAGTCGGGCTCCTGACCATAGTCCTGTAAACGGGCGAGCGAATCCTGTGCCAGCTGAACGACAAGAGCATCGTCCATGATCGCCACAACCTCGCGCTCTTTCGTCAAGTCAAGCGAGATGCCGACGCGGGAGACCCAGACCTCCATATCGCGGATCTGCTTGGCGGGGACGGGAATCGCGGGGATCCTGTAGTAAATATCCTCATAGAGCGAGATGTAGGAAGTGTCGACGAAGTAGTGGTCGCGCGAGTAATCGGCTGCGCGCTTTTCGAACGGTGTGGAGCGCGCACCGCCGCTGACGGAGAGTTCCTTGATCTGTCCTTTCTTTTGCGTTGCGACGGCCGTCAGCTTCAGCGGTCCGAATTGGAATCCCGCCTTCAATCCGAACAGTGCCTGGCTGCTGGAGATGAACGATGAGCTCGTTGCGAGCGAGACGTTTCCCGCTTCAACGGTCTGCACGATCTCATCCTCGTATCCCTGGTACCGCACCTTGAGCTGGTTCTCGTATTCGAACGTGCGCTGTGTATTCCAGTCGGCGTCGATCTTCAGCTTGTCGCCGATCTCCCCTTTCACATTCACAAGCACTTCCTGATTGAAGTCCGGTTCGCTGCGCGACTGACCGAGCGGGCTGGCGGAGTAGAGGTCGGACTTCGTGTTCCGGAACGCCGCGTGGATATCGACCGCGCCGTTGATATTGAGGAGGATCCGGTTGGGGCCGAAAATGCTGAAGAGCGGATTCTTCGGGACGGGGATCTCGATGTTCGTCACCTTGCCAAAGAGTTCGCTCAGGCCGGTCTTCTTCTCCCCCTGCAGGACGTACGCCTGTGCGATGTTCTCCCAATATCCTCTCACGTTCTTCCGCAGACGAAGCTCCGTGTATTCTTCGAACGGGATCTCGACCGCGAACCGAAGGTCATTCTCTCCGATCACTTGGCGCAGCCGATAGACCCAGCGGGTCGAATCGAGCTGGTCCCGATATTTCACGATCAGCGGATCGGGAAGGTAGAGGGGATGCGGTTTGGACGCCAGCGGATCGACGGCGGGACGGTCCGTGCGGACGTACTGGAAATGCTGAAGCCGTGCGGAGGAATCGCGTGGGAGAGCGCGGATGAGCTCGAGGACCGATTTGGAAGTATCGGCCGTGGGGGTGCTCGTCACCTGGGTAGTTCTGCGTGACTGTTCGGCTCGGGCGCGGCGGGTCATTTGACCGGTCGAGGCCGGACGCGTCGTATCCTGAGCGACCTGTTGTTGGAACAGGAAAGCCGTCGTCATCCCGGCCGAAGCAGGCGACCGGAAGATCAGGAGAGTCAAGAGCAGGCCAAGCGATAGCGCAACGGAGCGCAACGCCGGAACACTGCATCCGCGGAAGAAAGGCGAACTGGGCATAGAATAGACGTTAGCGTCTGACCAAATCGGGAAACGACTCAAACACGGCGATCAACGAGACGTTCTGTAGCAAGAAAACGGGGCAGGACTCCGGGGTGGTGAGAAGACGATCAATTAATCAGGCAGACGCTGTGAAAATCTACGATTTATCGGGGAGAGTTGCAAGGAAGCCCAAGGGGCGGCCCAATTCTTGCGAGTCGATCCCGGGTTGGAACCCGGGTCGGAACCCGGGTCGGAACCGGGTCTTGGTCCGGGATTGAGTCCGGGATCACTCGAACGACCGCACATACGACAGCAACTGCTGCTGCACGCTGTCAAACTCCTCGCGAAGCTCCTTCGTGCTCGCCTCTGGACCGATCTTCCCCTTGGTTCGTCCTAGTGTCTCGAGTTCCTTTGCCAGTTCCCCCAAGCGCTTCGCTCCAATGTTCATCGAGCTTCCCTTCAGCGCATGCGCCTCTTCCTGGAGCATTTGACTGTCCCCTTGTGCGATCGCCTGATCGATGCCGTCAAGTTTCAGCGGGACCTCGTGGAGGAATGCCTGCACCAGTTGGCGGATGAACACTACCTCGCTCGCGCCCCCGAACTCCTCAAGCCGCTCCCGAATGTCGGGATCCCGCAACGGCTTGGTCTTCTGCGATCCTCCCGGCGGGACGATCGTCCCCATCAGCCGCTCCAGCGCCGCCCGGACGTCATCGATCATCACGGGCTTCGTCAGAAAATCAACCATTCCCGCCTCCGCGCATCGCTGGCGATTTTCATCGCTCACATGCGCCGTCATGGCGAGCACATTGGGCCGCCGACCGATCGGCGCTTCTGCCAGCAGCCGCCGCGTCGCCTCAACACCATCCATCTGCGGCATCTGAATATCCATAAAGATCACGTCGTACGGTTGCCGACGCACGGCGTCGAGTGCCTCGAGTCCGTTCGCGGCGAGATCGGCTTCATACCCAAGTTTCTTCAGAATGCGGAGGATCAGCTTTTGATTGACCGCGTTGTCCTCGGCGACCAGAATCCGCAACGATGCCGGTAATCCGGGAATCGCCGTCGACGAAACCGCATCTGCCTGTTGCTTGCCGGCGATGAGATCGCTGATCGTCTTGAGGAATGTCCTATGACGCAACGGACGCCCAAGAAGTACGATGCTCTCTCGCTGCCAATCCTCGGGTTGCGGAGCTCGGTCGGGGAAGCAAAGGATCGCGAAAGGGACCAGACCTCCGAACTTCTCCCGCACCCTGTGAACCAGGTCATCCCCGGATGGGAACGCCACTTCCGTATCGGCAACGACAACATGCGGCCGCGCCTCCGCAGACTCGAATGTGGAAAGCTCCTCGTAGGTCGCCGCGATGACGCAGCCTGCACCATGTCGCGTGACAAGATCGCGAAGCACTTTCCGCTGAAGCGGATCCTGAACGATAATCCAGATGTTCTTTCCCGCGATGGCGTACTGCGGACGAGGCTCGGAAGTCTCCGCAAGTTTCGCGCGCATCGATACGATGAAGGAGGACCCGCGTCCCAGGGTCGATTCGACCCGGATGCTTCCCCCTAACCGCTCGGCGATCCGCGCTGCGATCGCGAGCCCCAATCCGGTTCCGCCATGCTGACGCGTGTCCGACATGTCGACCTGGGAGAACGGTTTGAACAATCGATCGAGACGTTCTTCCGGAATGCCCGGTCCCGTGTCGGCGACCGTCCACTCAAGATCGACATGCTCCGCCGCGCGGCTCTTCACCGCAGCGGTCACTGCGATGCGCCCGCGTTCCGTGAACTTCACCGCGTTGCTGATGAGATTCACGAGCACCTGCCGAAGCCGCGTACCATCTGTCCGAATCGCGAGCGGCACATTCCATTCCACCCATGATACAAGCTGGAGATTCTTCCGCTCGGCATCTCCCGAGAACATCTCGAGTGCGGTCTCGATCGCCTGCTCGACGCTGACCGTCGTCTCCTCGACCTCCCCGGGGACCGCTTCGAGCCGCGCCAGCATCAGGATGTCGTTAATGACCGTCAGTAAACCGACGCCGCTTTCGCGGATCGTCTGAACATACTCACGCTGCTCGGGGGTGAGCGTTGTGTCCATGAGCAAACTTGTCGTACCGATGACGCCGTTCAGCGGGGTCCGGAGCTCATGACTCATCGTCGCCAGGAACTCCGTCTTCGCACGGTCCGCTCGTTCGGCGGCGTCCTTTGCGCTCCGAAGCTCCTCGGCGTGTCGTTGTTGTTCGGTAATATCCTCCGCTACGACAAGCACCGCCCGCCGTCCCTCGTACCAGAACGTATTCCATGAGATACGCACCTCGAATATGCGACCATCCTTCGCCATGTGCACAGCGGTGGTATGGTGCGCCGGCCGGTACCGGATCTCCCGCAACGTGTTCGTGAGGCGCGGGATCTCTTCCGGGGGCCGGATCTCCGTGATCTCCATCGCAAGCAATTCCTCGCGGGAGAACCCGTACTGCCGCACCATCGCGTCGTTCACTTCGAGGAAGCGGAGCGAATCGGAATCGAAGACCCAGGCGGGAATGGGACTGCTCTCGAACATCACGCGGAACCGCTCGCGGCTCTCACGCGCAGCTTCGAACGCCTTCGTCCGCTCCGTGATGTCGTGATACATGCTCAGGAACATCTTCCCCGACGCAAGCGAGACGATCGTGGTCGATACCAGCAGGGTCTTGCGCTCACCCGACTTCGTCATGATGGACGTTTCTACCTCGCGCATCGAGCCTTTGGCGAGCAATTCCTTCAGTCCGTCCAATGCCCGTTGACGGTCTTCTTCCTCCGGGTATAACAACCGGGAGAAATCCTTCGCAGCGTTCGCCTCCGCATGCGTGTAGCCCGTGATCTGCTCCATCGCACGGTTGAAAACCTCGAAATACCCGCGCTCATCGCTGAACGTGATCCCTTCCCCCGCGGTGTCGACGACCGTCTGAAGCCGTTGCCGGCTGTCGGCAAGACCTTGTTCGACGATCTCGTGCGTCTCGACGACCTCCTTGAGATGGATGGCGGTCTTCCGGAATTCCAGCCGCGCCATCACAAGCCGGCCGATCGCCTCGAATGCGCGCTCCTGCCCATCCGACAGCCTTCGCGGACGCCGGTCCATGACGCAGATGGTTCCGAGAATGTGTCCCTGGGGCGACACGAGTGGTGCGCCGGCGTAGAAGCGGATCGCCTCAGAACTCTTGACCATGCGGGAGGAAGCCGTGCGGGGATCATCGAGCGTGTCCGGAACAAGAACCATTTCGCGCGCATCGAGCGTCAGCGCACACAACGACTCGTTGCGGGAAACTTCATGGATCTCCGTACCAATCGCCGCTTTGACCCAAACGCGATCTTCGTCGATGAAGGTCACGAGTGCGATCGGGACCTGACACACTTCGGCCGCCAGCTGGGCGGGATCGTCATACTCCGATTCGGATGGCGTGTCGAGAATGCGGTACGAATGAAGCGCGGCAAGTCTCGCCGCTTCATCCTGAGGGGATTGCTCGTTCGCAGAAGCTGGATTGGTTGTCACGGTGACAGGCGATTGATGTGCCAGGATGAGGAATGCTGCAAATACTGGATCCGGTCGTGCAGCCGGCTCGGCCGTCCTTGCCAGAACTCGAAAAGGGAGGGAAGAAGGCGGTAGCCGCCCCAATGCGGCGGGCGGGGAATGTCACAGCCGGCATACTGCTGCGTCAGCCGGGCGACCGCGTGCTCGAGCGTCGAACGGTCCGGAAGCGTCTCGCTTTGCTTTGACGCCCAGGCGCCGATCTGGCTTTCGCGCGGACGCGATCGAAAGTACTGGTCAGATTCGGCGTCGCTCACGCATTGGATGACGCCTTCGATCCGAACCTGCCGTTCGAGCTCCGCCCAGAAGAACAGCAGCGCCGCCGCAGGATTCTCCGCGATCTCGCGAGCCTTCCGGCTCTTGAAGTTGGTGAAGAACGTGAACCCGGTTTCGTCGATCGACTTGAGCAAGACCGCTCTCGCCGAGGGGCGTCCTTCCTTCGTCGCCGTTGCGAGCGTCATCGCGTTCGGTTCGGGGAGGCCGGCATTCTGCGCTTCGGTGAACCAGCGCCGGAACTGGACAAATGGATCGGGATCGACATCACGCACATCGAGGAATGCGCGCGCATATTCCTTGCGAAGGGAGGAAAGGGAATCGTCAGGAGGCGTCATAGTTCGCGACGGAGGATGAATCCGCGTTGATGATCTCTTCGATCCTCTGAAGGATGATCTCCGGCACGTACGGCTTCTGAATGAAGTCGGTGGCTCCGGCCGCCATCACCTCTTCCCGCAATTTCGATTCGAAGAATCCGCTCGCGAGAAGGACCTTCGCCTGCGGATTGATGGCGAGGATCTTCAACATCGCATCCCATCCCCCCATGCGGGGCAAGCCCATGTCGGAAAGGACAAGCGCGATGCTCCGATGCTCCCGCCAGTACAGTGCGACCGCCTCTTCGCAATCCGCGGCCGTCAGCACGCGATAGCCGCTTGATTCGAGCACGAGTTTCAGCACATCGAGTAACGACTCTTCGTCTTCGAC
>JBFYQI010000169.1:0-2660 GCA_041302875.1 Ignavibacteria bacterium | reverse complement strand
CTCGAATATCCCGCCAATCGCTGATGCCGTGTCCGGCCTTTGCGATCATTTCCTGCAGCGCCTCGTCGATCTGATTCTTCGGATGACTCCGGAGCCAGACCTCTTCGAGCTGGAAGAAGAGTTTCACAATCCCCCAAAGTCGGGAGGTATGCCGCATCAATTGATGCCACCAGACCGGGAGAATCCCTTCCTGTGGGAATCCCGGACGCCGGTCCCCGCGATGCCGGACGGTCCAGAATCCACAATTCATCGGATGCAAGCCTTCGATCCTGGAGGCATAGAGATACCAAGCGAAGAACGACAGCTGCTCCTTGTAATGATGGCGGTCCTCCTTCCAGACCTTCAGCACATTCACCATATGCTCTGTCGAATAGAACTGTTCCCATACGTCACGGTAGGCATTCATCAGTTCTTCGGATGACATGCGTTCCGGCTTCACGGCGACATGAGCAGAATCATATGTGTTGAAATCCGATTCCAGCCAACGCCCCTCATTCCACCACCGTTGATGGTCTTTAGAACCGGGGAGCGGCGAAAGGATGTAGAATGATGCGGAATCGAACATCATGCGTTGGAGTTCAGCAATATCCTGCTTTAGGCTCGCGGGCGTATCGAACGGAAGGCCCACCATGTAGCCGGCATGGCAGGTGATCCCCAGCGAATGGCAGTGGGCGACGAGATCTTGGTATTCGCTGACCTGATTCTGGAATTTATCCTCGGACCTCAGGTTTTCGCGATTCACACTTTCAACTCCGAAGAAGACCTGGTTGCAGCCCGCACGCGCGGCGAGTTCGAAGAAATCTCCGCCAGGCATCTTTCGGGCGGCAAGGTCGCTCTGCATCATGAAGGTGAACGGGATCTTCTCGTCTTCGCGCATCCGGATGAGTGATGTGAACAATTCCCTCCAGCGCGGATTCCGGGCCGTGTTGTCGTCCGTGAAGAAGCAGTGGGAGACCCCCGCATCGAGATAACTCTGTCGGACGAATTGCACGACGCATTCCGGGTCCCGATTGCGCATGATGCGGCCCTGCACATTGATGATCGTGCAGAAGTCACAATTGAACACGCACCCGCGTCCCGTGTCGATCGTGGTGAAGCGCGAGGCGAACTTGTCGAATTCGTCCTTCGAGATCCGTGGGACTGGCACTTCATGCAGATCGGGCCTTGGGTGGAGGAAGTTGTAGAGCGATCGTGCGTTACCTGACACTGCATCCCGAACGACCTCGAGCAATCGACCTCCCTCCACTTCACCCGCAACCAACGTAATGCCGTTCGCCATTGCGCCTTTGAGATCCGGAGTCACGCCGATCATGGAGAGCATTCCGCTCACGTGGAATCCGCCGATGAGTACCTTGATTCCATGCGAGAGGAATCGCGAAGCGATGTCGAGGGCACGGGGAAACTGGCTCGTCTGAACGCCAACCAGCATGACGATCGAGACCACGCCGGGGATGACGGCACGCGCAAGGATCTCCTTTGTCGGGATCCACTCGATCGCCTCGTCGATCTTGCGGAGGTGAATCGTCGTACCTGCGAAGAAAGGATCCTTCGCGATTTCGTCCACGAGCGTGCCGAGTTGCGACAACGTATTGCTCCGGATGACACCGATGCGCGTCTTGATCGGATACCCATCGTCCGTATAGTTCGTCGGGCGGATGAGGGTCACATCCAATTCACGAAACCCGCAACGGTTCGGCGCGAGAGATGCGGCGTGGCTTGGAGCAGAGGCTGCGAAGGAGTGGTCGTGCACAGTGTCTTCTTATGGCTTGTTGGGGGAAGCCAAGCAGACAGCAGCAGGCAAGGGAGAACAGCTCGGGAATCCGCCGCTGTGCTCGGAACAAGACAACGTAGGAAAACTCTCGCTGGGAGGAATCGTCCGAAGGGATGAAAGAGGAATTACATCCGTTCCTATCTCACAAAGCAGTACCAGAACGACACGATCAGCAACACGTCTCCCTCCCCAGAGAGCATTTCCCGTGCGCTCGACACCGTACCGACCTTTACATCCGACGCGTTATGGATGTCGTCCCCCCGGATCGACATGATCTTCCGGTAGTCGGAGTCGAACAGTTCGTTCTCACGCATGGTACCGACACGCCGGTTCTCGTCATCAAAGATATCGACTCCACGGGCGGTGGCGATGCATCGGTCATGCCCGCGAATCAAGGAATTTCCGCGGACTTGATACGGCGTTCCGGTCTTGCGCTGGGGCCGTCGTTCTTGGGTGAGTTCGGCCACTGGGGTTGCGGGAGGCTTCTGCTTCTGATCCTTCGTCATGCAGCGGCTCCGCGGTCATCGCCGTAATGCGTTGTGTTGAGGTTCTTTAGCGGCGGAATCGGATCGGTTGGCGCTACCCACGGAGTCTCGGGCAGCGACACCGGAACGAGGGGACGCATCGTATCCTCCGGCCGTACGGTCGGGTCGATGAAGGGAGGGGAACTACCTCGACGGCTGTTGCTGGGTTCGAAATCGAGTTGCATAGGTTTTCTCTGTTGTGTCAATGGCTGGTTCCCGCGCCTCCGACCTCCTAGCGACCTGATCGGAAAGCGCGAGTCTCAGCATGAATTGCATCAATGATCGGTACTACGAAAAGGAATTTCTTAGCGATGTCGTTCACTGCGAAGCATGTCAACGCAGAGATCGCTCAGTAGTTGTTCGGG
>JBFYQI010000001.1:0-4165 GCA_041302875.1 Ignavibacteria bacterium | reverse complement strand
TGTACAGATGCCCAAGCTCGATGAGTTCTTTCATGTAGCGGAAGAACAGCGTGAGCAGCAATGTCCGAATATGCGAACCGTCGACGTCCGCGTCGCACATGAGAATGATCTCGCCGTACCGGACCTTTTCCGGCGCAAAGTCCTCGCCGACGCCTGCCCCGATCGCGGTGAAGATCGCCCGGATCTCTTCGTTCTCCAGGATCTTGTGCAGGCGGGCCTTCTCGACGTTCAGGATCTTTCCCTTCAGCGGGAGGATGGCTTGGAATCGGCGGTCGCGTCCCTGTTTGGCGCTTCCGCCGGCCGAATCGCCCTCAACGATGTAGAGCTCGCAATGGTCTGGATCCTCGATGGAGCAATCGGCGAGTTTTCCCGGGAGTCCGCCGGAATCGAAGGCGTTCTTTCGCCGTGCGATGTCGCGTGCTTTTCGTGCCGCCTCGCGCGCTTCCGCAGCCCGCAAGCATTTATCGATGATGCGCTTTGCATCGGGAGAATTGTTCTCCAGCCAATCCGACAGCGCCGGCCCGACCGTGGATTCCACGATGCTCTTCACTTCGCTGTTGCCCAGCTTCGTCTTCGTCTGTCCCTCGAACTGCGGCTCCGGGACCTTCACGCTGAGGACGGCCGTCAATCCTTCTCGGAAGTCGTCTCCCGTCAGCTGAACGCCTCCTTCTTTGACCAATCCGGTTTTTGACGCATAGTTGTTCAGCGTTCGCGTCAGGGCGGTGCGGAAGCCGACCAGATGCGTTCCTCCTTCGTGCGTGTTGATGTTGTTCACATACGTGAACACGTTCTCGTTATACTGATCGTTGTACTGGAAGGCGACCTCGACTTCGACCGTGCGGCCGTTCTCGTCCTTGTCGTCTCCCTTCGCATACATGACCTTCTTCGTAATGGCGGGGCGCGTCGCATCGATGTACTTGACGAATTCGATCAGCCCACCCTTGAAGTGGAACGTCTCTTCCTGTTTGGTTCGCCCGCGGAGGTCGCTGATGACAAGCGTGACCTCCGGATTCAGGAAGGCGAGTTCCCGCAAGCGTTCTGCAAGCATTTCGAACTTGTACGTCCGGTTCTTGAAGATCGAGCCGTCGGGCATGAAGGTGATCTTCGTTCCCGTCGTTTCCTTCGGCGCCTTGCCGGTCAACTTCACCGCCGCGACCGGATCCCCCTTTTTGTATTTCTGATAGAACACCTTTCCGTCGCGCGTGACCTCGACCTCAAGCCACTCACTGAGCGCGTTGACGACCGAAACGCCGACGCCGTGCAGGCCGCCAGAGACCTTGTAGGTGTTCTTGTCGAACTTGCCGCCAGCGTGTAGAACCGTCATGACGACTTCAAGGGCTGAGCGCTTCTCTTCTGCATGCATGTCGGTCGGAATGCCGCGGCCATCGTCCGTGACCGTGATCGACCCGTCCAGATTGATGAACACGTTCACATTGCGGCAGTACCCGGCGAGCGCTTCGTCAATGGAATTGTCGACCACCTCGTACACCAGGTGATGCAGCCCGCGCGCGCTTACATCGCCGATATACATCGCCGGGCGACGACGAACCGCTTCCAGTCCTTTGAGGACGGTGATGTCATCGGCCGTATACTCACCGTTGTTCTTCGGTGCTTTCGAACTTTTCTGTTCAGCTTCTTTCTTCGCCACGTTGTGTCCTTTGTGAATCTTGTTCTACCGAAATCGAATGTCCTTCACTGTTTCCGCTCCCAACGCGCTGTTGAGCCGCGCGATGATCTCCGGTTTTCGCATGTTCAGTTCATGCCTCCATGTGCTCGCAGCCACTCTCACGACCAGCACACCTTGCATGATACGCTCGGCGTGTGCGACCTCGGCGATCCGCGGACCGACCACGTGTTCCCAGCGCAGAACAGCCTCGTACTCGTCCAGTTTCGGACTGATGCCGAGGTCCTGTACCAGATGCTTCAACACTTCAGGCAGCGCTTGTATCGTCGGCCGTCGTTTCATCGGCGCGTGCTTTTCCTGCGTTGACCATGAATCGCCTGTACGACCCGCTGTCGACGAATGGCCGGCGGTCCGTCGATGTGATGAACGTCTGTCCAGCCTGAGCCGCTTCTTTCAGCAGGCGCACCGCACGATGTTCATCCAACTCGCTCAACACGTCGTCCAAGAGCAGCATCGGCGTTTCACGGCATCGCTCTTTGAGATATTCGAATTCCGCCAGCTTCAACGCCACCAGAAACGTCTTGTGTTGTCCTTGAGAGGCGAACCCGCGCAAATCCAATCCGTTGATGCGCATTCCGATCTCATCCCGATGCGGACCGGTCAACGTGGTGCCCATGCGGCGCTCTTCCCTGGAACGCTTTGTCAATTGCTCAAGGAACGATCGTTCGACGGCTGTTTCGTCCGCATCTTCCTGCAGGGGGAAGGAGGGCTCGAAGAGAAGCTGCGGCAACTCCCGTTCTCCTGCGATGCGCCGAAAGGCATCGCGTACCGCCGGTTCCAGTTCTCGCACGAACGCAGCACGCCGTTGTGTGATACGCGCTCCTCGTGCGGCCAGCGTTGCGTTCCACGGTTCCAACAACTCGTCGATCGCATGCGGCCGGTCTCGCTGATCCGCAAGGATCCGATTCCGCTGTTTCATGATGCGCCGGTATTCCAGCAGATCCTCCAAGTACGATCTGCTCGCTTGCGCGATCGCCAGGTCGAGGAATCGCCGCCGGTCTCCGGGTCCGCCAAAGGTGATCGAGCTGTTCTCCGGCGAGAGAACGACCACGGGAAACTGTCCAACGACCGCGGAGATCCGTTCGGGAACCTGATGGTTGATGCGGATCTCTTTCTTCCGCTCTTCCGCCGTGTACCGCACACGAACATCGTATCGCATGCCGCCGTCGGATTCGATCGCACCAACGACCTCAAACGCCTCGGCGCCTTGTTGCAGGACCGTCGTGTCGCTCGCCGCGTAGAAACTCTTCGTCAGACACAGGAACGAGATCCCCTCAAGGATGTTCGTCTTGCCCGCCCCGTTTTCGCCTAAAAAGACGTTCGCATACGGCGAACAGTCGAGCGTCGTTTCCCGATGATTGCGAAATGTGATTAGCTGAACGCTCCGCAGCCGCATCGCATACCCTTCTTTACAACACGATAGCCCCGGACTCCCTGAGGAGCGGGGCTATCACACGCGCCGGTTCGGTCGCATTGATTCTCTATGCGTTCAAACGCATCGGCATCACAAGCATCAGCACGTCTTCGTGTTCCTTCTTCACACTCGGCATGATGATGGCCGCGCGCACGGGACTGCTGAACTTGAATTCGACATCGTCCGTCTCGATGTGCGACAGAATGTCAACGACATAATGCGAATTGAATCCGATCTCGAGGTCGTCCGCATCATACGTGCATCCGATGCGTTCACGTGCTTCACCTCCAAAATCGACATCCTCCGCCATCAGTTTCACTTCGTTCTTCTTCAGGGAGAACCGGACCTGGTGCGTCGTCGTATTCGAATAGAGCGATACGCGTCGCACCGCGGCGAGGAGTGAATTCCTATTCACAACAAGGCGCTTCTCGTTGTCCAACGGAATGACCGATTCGTAATTCGGATAGCTTTCGCCGATCACGCGCGTGGTGAGGGAGAAATTCTTGAACGCATATTTCACATGCGTTGCACTGACGACGAGCGTGCACTGTTCCACTTCCATCATCTTCGCAACGAGCTGTAACGCCTTTGCCGGCACGATCAGATCACGCTGAACACGTGACTCCGGCATCGGCCGGTAATGCACGCGCACGAGGCGATGACCATCGGTCGCCACCGCCTTCATCTCTCCAGGACGCATTTGCAGCAGAACACCGGTCATTGCCGGACGCAATTCATCTGTGCTCACAGAGAAGATCGTCCGCGCAATGAGGCTGTTCAACAATGCGGGTTCCAGAACGATTTCGTTTTCGGCTTTGAAGTCGGGGATGGCAGGAAAATCCTTGCTACTCTCGCCAACGAGATTGTATTCCCCCGTTTCCGTTATCATCTTGATCTTGTTCGATGTCAGATCGGCGTGAAACAGGATCTGTATGTCGGGAAGCGCGCGGATCGTATCCATCAATCGGCGTGCGGGAACTGCGATCGCTCCATCCTCCGATCCCTTGACATCGATCATCGCCGACATGGATATCTCGAGGTCTGTTGCAATAACGTGAAGGGAATTC
>JBFYQI010000553.1:0-6644 GCA_041302875.1 Ignavibacteria bacterium | reverse complement strand
CCTATGCAGAGCGCAACACGTATTTCGTGACCATTGGCGGGGGGCTCGGCCGGGAGATGGATTCCGTTACCGCGTTGCCTACGTCATCACTGCCGGCGCGACAGACCTTCGCAGAGCACCTGTTCGTCGAGCAGGAGAAATTCAATCTTGTAAAATCCGGCAGACGCTGGGTCGGTGATGTGTTCGACTATGTGAACGCGTCACGCACCTATACGAACGCTCTCCCGGGATTGGCGACGGATGCGCCGGTGATGTATCGGTATTCCGTCCTCAGCCGCTCGGCGACCGTCGATACCTTTGTCGTGACCGAGAACGATCTGCCGCTGGGAAGCCCGACGCTGACCTACATCGTTGACGTGCGCTCTTCGAATAACGAAGGATATTATGCGTACACCGCCACGGTCGATGGCGTGAGCCGCGATGGCAACATCCCCAATGGCCGGAGCATTCTGAAGTTCCGATTCGGCACAAGGAACCAGTCCGCGCTCGGCTGGTTGGATTGGTTCGAGATCCACTATACGCGTCGGCTTGAGGCGGTCAATGAGTATCTCCGTTTCACGACCGCAGATACGTCTGGTGGTTCGGCGTATGTCGTGCGCGGACTCGCCAACCGGAACATCCAGGTGTTCGACATCACCGACCACCAGAATGTGCAGCGATTGACCGGGATCGAGTTCGAGGCGATGGATCCGACGACATGCCGTTTCGGCATCATGACAGGGCGGGATTCCGTTCGGGCGTTGATCGTTGCTGGAAACGGCGCATTCAAAACGCTGCCGGCAGCCACGCGCGTCGTGAACACAAACCTTCGCGGTACATCAACGCCGGTCGATTTCGTGATCATCGCATCGACTGATTTCCTGTCCGAAGCAGAACGACTTAAGACGCATCGGCAACAGCATGATTCGATGGACGTCCTCGTGGCGGATCTTTCGCATGTCTACAACGAATTCTCTGGCGGCGTGCCAGACGTGATGGCCATTCGTGATTTCCTGTCGTTCGCAACGAAGTACTGGCCACAAGCCCCTCGATATGTGCTTCTCCTGGGTGCGGGACATTACGACTACAAGGGCATCTCGACAAACACGCCGAATTGGATTCCCCCGTATGAATCGGTTGAATCAATCTATCAGATCGCCTCGTATGCCAGCGACGATCACTTCGTCTTCCTGAATCCATCTGACCGGCGCGTCTCTATGCGTATCGGACGGTTGCCCGCAAGAACCCTGGCGGAAGCGCGGTTGATGGTCGATCGGATCATCCAATACGATACCGCTGCGCCATTCGATCCCTGGCGCACGAAGGTCACTTTCGTGGCGGACGATGACCTCACATCGACGGGAAGCGACGGAGCGATTCACACATCACAGGCGGATGAACTGGCGACACGATACACGCCGAACGCGTACGAGAAGCAGAAGATCTACCTCATCGAATATCCCACCGTGAACAGCGCTGTTGGACGACGAAAACCCGATGTCAATCGCGCCATCATCGATGCGATCAATGCCGGAACGCTCATCATCAACTACACGGGCCATGGCAACGAACGATTGTGGGCGCACGAAGCCGTCTTCACGCGCGAGGAAGACATTCCGCGCTTGAAGAATGCGGATCGGTTGACGTTCCTGGTCGGTGCCACCTGCAACTATGCCCAATATGACGATCCCATCGAGCAAAGCAGCGGGGAGTACGTGTTGGTCCTTCCCTCAGGCGGTGCGATCGGCGTTGTTACAGCCTCCCGCGCGGTCTATTCATCCAGTAACGCGGCATTGAACGAGTATCTGTATGCGTACTTGTTCCAGCGGGGAAGCGACGGCATGCCAGCCCGTTTGGGCGATGCAATGTGGTCGGTCAAGCAGATCCTGAACGGGACGAACGACCTGAAGTACCACTTGCTGGCGGACCCCACACTCCGGCTGGCAATGCCCAGGATCTCTTCGCGGTTCGATAGCGTGAATAGCGTGGCATGGCCGAATCCGTCCGTGGTGCAAACACTCGGGAAGGTGCGCGTTCAGGGCTCTGTGCGAGCGCTCGACGGAACAGCACAGACGGAATTCTCCGGCCGGGCCACTGTCCAGTTCTACGATGCGCGCCGTACGGTCGTCGTCCCGCAGTGGGGCTCCTTCAACTATGCGGTCACCGGCAGCAGTCTCTATCGGGGAGACGTGACGGTCATGAACGGCTCATTTCAGGCGGTGATTCCCGTGCCGAAGGATGTCACGATCGGAGCAAATGCACGGTTGGCGGTGTATACCTGGAATGACAGCATCGACGCGGTCGGTTTCACCGAACTCGTCAGCATAGCAGGCGTGGACAGCGCGGCGGTCATCGATACGACTGGTCCGGAGATCGAGATCTACTTCGACGACATCACATTCCGAACAGGAGACCCGGTCCCTGTTGAGCCGACGCTGATCGTGCGGCTGAGAGATGAGAACGGGATCAACACGTCAACAGTGGGTATCGGTCATCGACTTGAGGCGACCATCCGGAATCCCGTGACGGCATTAGATCTCTCACAGGCCTATCAGAGCGATCTCGATACCTATCAATCGGGTGAGGCGCGGCTGATGCTCGATGCGCTTCCGGAGGGCCCGAATGCGGTCGAGGTGAAAGCGTGGGACGCCCACAACAATTCGTCAGAGGCATCGACCTACTTCGTCGTCCGTTCTTCGGATGGGTTGGTCATGGAGAACGTGTTGAACTATCCGAATCCGATGAACGGTCAGACGACGTTCACGTTCTCCCGAACCTCCACGAATCCTGTGGATGTCCGTGTGAGCATTCACACGGTGACCGGACGGCTGGTACAAACCATCGATGCACCGGGCATCGCTCAGCGCCAAGTGCTGATTCCATGGGACGGACGCGATGCAGATGGCGACCTAGTGGGGAATGGATTGTATTTTTATCGCATTCGCGCGCGGGACGAACACAGCGGCGAAACGGCAGAGATTGTTGGCAAGCTGATCGTCATGCGTTGAGAGGTCAAATTGGAAGTCGAACAATTAATCGCTAAATTACTCATCAAGCGCTGTCCAGAGAGGGAACGCGCAGAATCAGATCCGGAGGGATTCATCATGAAGAATAAAATGATCATCACCGTCCTGCTGACGATGTTCGTCGCAGTCGAGATGGTTGCACAAGGTCCCGTCACCACGGCGGTGCCGTTTCTCCTGATCGCGCCAAATTCGCGAGCGGGCGCCATGGGCGATGCCGGCGTCGCGCAGGGGGATGACGCATGGGCGGTGTACTGGAATCCTGCCGGATACGCCTTTCAGCAGGGCTCAGAGGTTGCGCTGAGCCGGGCGGACTGGCTCCCCGCTTTCGGACTCAACGACCTCTGGATCATGCATGGGGCGTATAAGATGCCTGTGGAAGAACTTGACGGCACGGTCGGCGTGGGCTTGACCTATCTGAATCTGGGGAGTTTTGTCAAGACCCTGAACGATCCAACGCCGCTCGACGAATTCTCCGCATACGAGTTTGCCCTGGTACTCAGCTATGGGACCAAGATCTCCTCTGACCTTGGCCTCGGCATTAACACGCGCCTGATCCACAGCAAACTGGCTCCGTCTACGGCTTTGGAGGCTGGCGAGGGCTCGGCGACCGGTTTCAGCTTCGACATCGGATTGATGTATCGTCCGAGCACGCTCTACGTGCCGTTCACGGACATTGATATCAGCCATCGGTTGAGCCTCGGTTTCCTCTTGAGCAATATCGGCCCCAAGATCACGTACATCGACAAGGATCAGGCTGACCCGTTGCCGATGAGCATGCGCTTGGGCTTGGCCTACAAGGTGATCGATTCGGAGTTCAACAATATGACGGTCCTAGCTGACGTCAGCCGTCTGTTGGTGAAACGTGACACGAGCGGAAATTCGGACGAATTTTATAAAGCATTGTTCTCCACATGGTCTGGCGGGAGCTTCAGCGATCAGATCCGGCAATTCACGCTCGGCCTCGGTGCGGAATACTGGTATGGCGCACCAAAACTCATCGCGCTGCGAGGCGGATTCTTCTATGAAGACCCGAAGATGGGGAACAGGAAATACTACACGTTCGGCGCGGGAATTCGCTACGACGTCTACGGATTCGATTTCAGCTACATCAGCACAGCAGAAGAGAACCATCCGTTGGGTGAGACTCTGCGCTTCTCACTCTCCATCGCTTGGGGCGGCGGCGGTCTCTGACCGCCGTTGTTCCACCGCCGTTCTTCCACCGGTCAAAGGTGCATCTCTTGACTGCAGCCCGTCTTGCCGCCGTCTTCATGGTCGTGCTTTGTACGTCCTCCGCCCAGCCGCGTCTTCAGGCGCTCGTCACGCCGGCGGCAGCGCCTGCCGAGTTGGTGGACACGCTCCGCCTCCTCGCCGTGCGGGTTGAGTTCGTTCGCGACGCCGACCCGACGACATTGGGGGATGGAACGTTCCTGCTCAGCCCCGACGATCGCTACACGATCGATCCGCCTCCGCACAATGCCCAGTACTTCGAGACCAAGTTGGAATTTGCGAAGAACTACTTCGCCCGCGCTTCCGGCGGACGATTGAACGTGATGGGGACGTTGCTCGATTCTGTCATACGCGTCTCGAAGCCGATGAAAGAGTACGCACCGGGGACGCTTTCTCCCGACCTGCGAAAACTTGCACTGCTTGCCGCAGAATCCTGGCGTCTCGCTGATTCGGTCCACCCGTCGGTTGACTTCTCTGACTATGATGCCTTTGTCCTGTTTCATGCCGGAAGCGGACGCGATATCGATCTTGTGAGCCTTCTCGGCTTCAATCCGACCCCCAACGATCTTCCCTCCATCACGTTCGATTCATCCGGCTTCGCGCGCGCTCTGGCCGATGTCGCCTTCGCTGGTTTTCCCGTCGATGGCGGCTCGTTCCACATCACGAACACACTTATCCTCCCCGAAAGCGAATCCCGCATTGTGCAATCAGGAGGGCAGGACGTCGTCCTGAAGCTCGGGATGAACGGATTGCTTGTTTCCTCGGTCGGAAGCCGACTCGGCCTGCCTGATCTGTTCAACACATCGGACGGCACATCAGGCATCGGCCAATTCGGCCTGATGGATGGCTCCTCGATCTTCGCCTTCTTCGGTCTCTTCCCGCCGTTCCCGAGTGCATGGGAACGGATTCAACTTGGCTGGACAGTCCCCGTGGAAGTGCCTGCCGTGCGGCAGAGCCTTTCAATCCCTGCATTTGGCCTCTATCCATCGGGCGTCGACACGGTGTTCAAGATTCCCATCAGCACCAACGAATACTATCTCGTCGAGAACCGTACACGGGATATTCGTGGGGATGGTCAGCTGCTGCATTTCGTCCGAGCCGATGGCGTGCGGGATTCCATTCGGTATGCACGCGACGTCGTCGGCTTCAACGTGTTCGACGTCGATAGTGTACGTGGATCCATCGTTGATGTCGAGGATTTCGATTGGGCGATTCCCGGCTCGATCGACAGCACCCGGCTTTATGATGGCGGCGGAATCCTGATCTGGCATATCGATGAAGGGGTGATCCGATCGAAGCGGGCGAGCAATACCATCAACGAGGACCCGGAACGACGCGGGATCGACCTTGAGGAAGCAGATGGCTCAGACGACATCGGACAGTCGTATGATACATTCACGGCAGGGAGCGGTACGGAAAACGGAAGTCCGCTTGATTGCTGGTATCGGCAAAATCCTTCTCCTGCGTACAAGAATCGGTTCGATCGTACCACGACTCCGAATTCGAACAGCCAAACGGGGGCTGTAACCCTGGTGACGCTCCAGAATTTCTCGGAGCGTGGACTTCGAATGACTCTTGACGTCTCGACGGGCAATGATCTGCTTGCGCCGATGGCAGGATTTCCAAAAGACATTCCCGGCTTGAGCAAGGGATTGATCGCTTTCCAACAACAGACCGGAGGTCTGGCTTCTTTTGTCGTTGCGCAAGACAATCCGGGCGGACGAGGACGAATTCTGGGTTGGACGCAGCATGGGGTTTCCGCGCTCCCCAATGGCTCCGGGAACGCAATCCTCGCCGAAGTTGATGCTGAGCGTTTCAATGGCCCGCTTGCTCTTTATCAGTCGCAGAATTCGCCCGCCTATCTCGCCGCTGTCGCCGACGGAATCTATCTCTGGAGGTTTGAGGATAGCGATTCGGACGGAAGGCTTGATCTCGTCGCAAAGAAACCGATGCTCCCGGGCGAGCGAGCGGAGATCATGTTTGCCGACTCACTCCTTGTCGGTGCGTTTCGCGATTCGCTAACGGTCTTCTCGCTCAGCGGCACTGCCGTGTTCCGACATGCGGGCCCCTCGTGGGATGAACGAACCCCGATGTGCCGGCTCGGCGCAGATGCTGTCGTTGTCGCTCGGGGCGACTCCTTGACCTGGTTCGATTTTCGGGGACGAGAGATCGCTCGTCTCGTTCGCGTTGGCGAGCAGGTAACCGGCTTGGCAAGCGGGATGCTCTTCGCCGGCGACTCGCTCCACCTTGTCGTGAGGACCTCCCGCGGCGTCACCATTCTCAACGAGGCCGGCGTTGTTCGTTCGCGTTGGTCGACGACGGCCGCCGGAATCCCCGGGGCGATCCCGCTTCTCGTATCGCTCGATGCAGAACCGGCACAAGAGATCGTGCTCGCTGACTCGACGGGAGGGC
>JBFYQI010000547.1:0-5679 GCA_041302875.1 Ignavibacteria bacterium | reverse complement strand
GTTCAGGCCCATCTCGACAGCCTCCCAGAAGATCGCATCCGGGAATTAGAAGCCGCAGATCTGTATCCCCGGGTGACGCTGTACAAGGATGCGTTGGAAACCGAACTCCTTGACGCCGACTACCTTGCCGCGGCGCCAAAATGGCGGCGCGTGTTGTATCGCTTCCTGCCGACGTATCTTGCTCAGGTCAGTGAGGCGTTCTTCGTGAAGAACGACTACGATGCTCTGATCTCATGGGCGGAAAACCTTGGCATCCCTCTCGCTTTCCTCTTGAAATTCACATGGCCGCGGAAGCCGCATTTTGGCATATTCTCTTGGATCTCTCGGCCGAAGAAGGCCGTGTTGCTGCGATTTGTCCAGTCAGCATTTGACCGTATCATCCTCATGTCAACGCGCCAATGGGAGTTTGCACGGAATGAGCTCAATATCCCTGAGGAGCGGCTCCTCTTACTCCGCTGGCCAGTCGACGAGAAGTTCTGGCGGCCGATGCCAGGAGACACCGATATGATCTCATCTGTCGGCCGGGAAATGCGCGATTATGGATCGCTGGTGAAAGCGCTTCATGAGCTGCCGCACATCCGTTGTCATATCGCGGCGGGTGGTCTTGTAACGGGGCGAAAGGATGCTTGGATCCAAGCCTTGGAGGAATCGGGTCCGCTTCCCCAGGGTGTGACGATCGGCAAGAAGAAATATTCCGAACTTCGCGAATTGTATGCGCGCTCAAGATTTGTTGTTATTCCCCTCCTTGAGACGGAAACCGACAATGGGACGACAAGTATTCTTGAGGCCATGGCAATGGGCAAGGCGGTCATTTGCTCACAGGTCGCAGGACAAACTGACGTCATTGAACATGGCGTCAATGGCCTCTTCGTGCCCGTGGGGGACGTCACAGCGCTGCGGGATGCAATTTCATATCTTTGGGCGCATCCCGAAATTGCCGAGGAAATGGGGCGGCATGGGCGCGAATTCGTTGTCGCACACCATTCACTCGACCGTTTTGTCGAGCGCATCAAAGACGATGTGAGCAAGGTTCTGTCCGGGCAGGTGCGAGGCTGACGGTACTGAATTGCGGGCGTTGAATTGCGATTGAGGACTATAAGGAGAACGTAGAGATGAAGGTCGTGCTCTTTTGCGGTGGGATGGGGATGCGAATCAGAGAATTTTCCGACGTCATTCCCAAACCGATGGTCCCTGTCGGCAGCCGGCCGATTCTGTGGAACATCATGAAGTACTATGCGCACTATGGTCACAAGGATTTCATCGTGTGTCTGGGACACATGGGGGAGGTGATCAAGGACTACTTCTTGAACTATCGTGAGACGCATTCGAACGATTTCATTCTTCGAGGCGATGGGACGAATGTCGAGCTGCTGAGCCGGGATATCCACGACTGGACGATCACGTTCGTCGACACGGGTCTTCGGTCGAACATCGGAATGCGGCTCAAGGCGGCGCAAAAGTACCTCGAAGGCGATGAAATGTTCCTTGCGAATTATTCGGACGGGCTCACCGATTTGCCGCTCGACCGGGTCGTGCAGCAGGTTCGTGAGAGCAGGAAAGTTGGTGGTTTTGTTTCGGTTCGTCCGAGCCAGAGCTTCGACATCGTGAAGATGCAGGAAGAGACGGGTGAAGTTGAAGCATTGGAACACGTGACGAAGGCGGGGATTTGGGTGAACGCAGGGTTCTTCACGTTCCGCTCGGAGATCTTTGACTACATGAAGGAGGGCGAAGAACTCGTGTACGAGCCGTTTCGAAGACTGATCGCTGACAGACAAGTGATCACGTATCGCTACGATGGATTCTTTCTCGCGATGGACACATTCAAAGAGAAGATGATGATCGACGACATGTATGTGCGCGGAGAACGACCGTGGGAGGTTTGGAAGGAGAAAGAAGGCCAGATGAACGGGAGCGCTCGGCGATGATCACGCGCATGGCGTTTCGAAAAGCATCTCCCGGTCCTTTCCGGTTGCTTTGCCTGGGTGCTCATGCTGATGACATCGAGATCGGCGCAGGGGGAATGATCACACGAATGCTTGCCGAGATGCAGCCCATCGAAGTCACGTGGCTTGTGTTCAGTGCATCGCGTCCGCGGAAGAAGGAGGCGGAAGCATCTGCGATGGACTTCCTCGACGGGGCGCACGCGAAACACATCCGTGTGCGGAATTATCGGGATGGGTTCTTTCCGTCAGAATGGGATCGGATCAAGGAGGAATTTGAACGGGTCAAGCATTTCGATCCCGACCTCGTGCTGACGCATTACCGGGAGGATCGGCATCAGGATCACCGGGTCATATCTGATCTTGCATGGAATACGTTTCGGAATCACTTCATCCTCGAGTACGAGATTCCCAAGTATGACGGCGATCTCGGCATTCCGAACTATTTTGTCGAAGTGGATGAAGCAACCGCCCGACGAAAATACGACCTCATCCACAAGCATTTCGAAAGCCAGCGCGTGAAACACTGGTTTTCCGAGGACACGATTTTGGGCCTGATGCGACTCCGAGGATTGGAATCCGGCCGAGACTCAAAGTACGCCGAGGCATTCCATGCTCGCAAGGTAGTGTGGTAGGATGGCATCCTCGTGCTGATCGTATTCTCCATTCAAGGCCTTCTTCTCGTAGCGGTCGGGTTTCCCCTCCTGTATCTGGCATTCCTGACGATTGCAGCGGCAGGCTACCGGAAGCGGGATCGATTTCCCGCAGACTCACTGCGTCGCTTCGTCTTCGTCGTCCCCGCGCACGACGAGCAGCATTCGATCGCCGGGACCGTCCAGAGCCTGTTGCAGGTGGACTATCCGCGCGAGCTCTTCGATGTATTCGTGCTGGCGGACAATTGCTCCGATGGAACCGCCTTGGTGGCTCGCGAGTCCGGTGCGATGGTCCTTGAGAGGACGAACCCTGTGGATCGCGGGAAAGGACATGCGCTGGAATGGGGGATTGCCCAGGTCGCGCAGGGCCCAATCGCGTACGATGCGTTCATCGTTGTTGATGCGGACAGCACGATCTCGAGGAATTTCTTGACTGTGATGAACCACGAACGCGAATGCGGACACCGCTGCATCCAGGCGTCGGATATTGTCGCGCCTGGGCGTGGTTCGTGGAGCGCGGAAATGATCAGGATCAGTTTTCTTCTCTTCAATGTGGTCCGTCCCCTTGGTCGACGCGTTTGCGGCTTATCCGCCGGCTTGCGGGGAAACGGGATGTGTTTGTCGGCCGACGTCCTGCGGGAGCATCCTTGGTCTGCATATTCTCGAGCAGAGGATGTGGAGTTCGGTCTGCAGCTCTTGTTGAGTGGTGTCCCCGTTGCATTTGCACCGGAGGCGACCGTCTTTGCTGTCATGCCGCAGCAATCGGAACATGCACGAAGCCAGCGATCTCGATGGGAGGCAGGACGCTTCCCGTTGATACGGAACTTCGCGTGGAAGCTCCTGAAGGCGGGGGTTCGCCACCAGTCGCTGACCTTGGTTGATGCCTGCGTCGATCTGGTTACGCCGCCGCTCGTGAATCTGTTTGTCCTTGCATTTCTGTGCTGGACGATGAATGCCGTCGCGTTTCTCGCCAGCGCGGTCGCTCTGTTCTGGTTCGTGAGTTGGTCGGTCATCCTTTGCGCTGCTTTGTTCCATCTCCTCGCCGGGATGGTTATCGCCGGTGCGGATAAGGCCACCTTCCGTGCCCTCTTCTCCCTTCCGAAGTATTTGCTTTGGAAGGCCCGATTGTACCGCAAGTTGGCGGGCGGAGGAGCGGAACAGGAATGGATCCGCACGACGCGCGAACAGGGACAATCGCATTCAGATGCATCGATGGAGGGCAACATCGGCGTGCGTCATGGTGATGAGAAGCAACCAAGTTGAGTGCGACCCCTGATGACCATTTCACGAGATGATGACTGATGGACAGCGGCAACGAAAAAAAGATCGTGATGGTGACATATGTCTTTGATCCTTCCGCGTTGCCTCCGATGCTGAACAACGCGCGATCGCTCGCGCGGGTCGGATATGACGTTGAGATACTGTGCATCTCCTTCGAATCCAATGCATCGGTGCTCAAACAAGACCGATCGGGTTTTGTCGTGAGGCCGCTGCCGCTCAGAGTTCTCGCGCTCTTTGACAGGATCTTCGGACTTTCGCCGCGACGGCCGGTCCACGCCGCCCTGCAATACTCACTGTCGTATCTGGAGTATTTGATTCGTGCCTTCTTTGCATGCATGTGGTCAGGTGCAGATATCATAGAGGCCAACGATCTCCCAGCTTTGCTTCCTGCCGTTCTCGCTGGCTGGGTGCGGCGAACGCCGGTGGTGTACCGCGCCCATGAATTGTATCCCGAGATGCATGCGAACGTGCGATTCGCGTCGGTGTGGCGTTTGCTTGAACGAATGCTCGTTCCGCGCGTCGATACCGTCATGACACCCGAGCCCAACAGGTCGAGGATCTATGCGGAGGAATACGGTGCTCGACGGCAGCCGGT
Organism: Ignavibacteria bacterium; assembly: GCA_041302875.1. Taxonomy (GTDB): domain Bacteria; phylum Bacteroidota; class Ignavibacteria; order UBA10030; family UBA10030; genus JAKAJH01. The sequence goes on along the minus strand of JBFYQI010000547.1, from coordinate 1,210 downwards.
GACCGTCATGAATTGTCCGCCGTACTCCCCCTCGGTCCGTACGCAAACGCTTCGCCATGAACTCCGCGCGAAGGGGATCGATTCTTCGTTCATTGTGCTCTATCAGGGATTGTATGATGACTCGCGCTGCATTCGTGAGATCATCGCCGCGGCGACGCACTTCGTCGAGGGCGCCACACTTGTCCTCATTGGGAGCGGCTACGGAGAATTCTCCGATCTCTCAGGCTTGATCAGCGATCCAACGCGCGTCGTGGCGCTCTCGAGAGTCCCATACGACAGACTGCAGGAGTACACGGCATCTGCTGACGTTGGACTTCTGTTCTATCGCAATTCCTGCAGGAACAATTACTATTGCGCACCGAACAAATTGCATGAGTATATGATGATGGGATTGCCCGTGATCACAAATGATTACCCCGGGATTGCGGCGCTGGTGAACGGCAGCGATATTGGTCTCGCGGTCGATGCGACGAAGCCGTCAGAAATTGCCGCGGCAGTGAATCGTTTGGCGAACGCACCGGATAGGCGCGAGCAAATGAAGATGAATGCCTTGAGATTATCGAAAGAGCGATTCAATTGGGAAATCGAATTCTTAAAGGTCGAAGCTGAATATCGTCGACTGCTTGGAGACCGTTTTCAACACAAGGCAACGCATGATGCTCACGGTTCGAATCAGGACTGATACAAGCCGGACGCGCAGCTTTCGGATGTCGGAGTGAAGGGGAAAGAAGCCATCAACGGAACGATTCCAACGGACCACGGGGTGATGACTCGGATGAATCAATGAGCAAAGCTGTCGCACAATCCATAGTCAAGAATACGTCGATTCTGCTCGTCCAGCAGGTGATCACGTGGACGTCTTCTTTTGCGCTGGCCATATTTCTTCCCCGCTATTTGGGGCCGGTGGAATATGGCAGGCTCTTTTTGGCCGGTGCGTTTATTGCGATCTTTCGAGTGTTCGTGGAGTATGGCGGGAACTACTTGGTTGCGCGGAACATCGCTCGAAGTCCAGAGTCGGCGGGTCAGACAGTCGTTGATGCAACGGGTTTTCGACTCGTCGTCGGACTGATCGCCTTCATCGCAGCATGTGTCATCGCGATCACCGCCAACTACCCGCACGATGTGCAGGTCCTGATCATGATCGTGGGTCTATCGCTGCTCTGGAAAGGCTTGATGACAGTCTTAGCAGCCAGCTACCAAGGCCTCGAAA
>JBFYQI010000542.1:0-27786 GCA_041302875.1 Ignavibacteria bacterium | reverse complement strand
AAGACTCCGCGCGTGCCGTAGAAGGAGGTAAGGCGCCACCGGCAAGGCCACAAGAACCGATCGGTCCCGGAAATCGCTCAACCCCTTCGGGATTGTATAATGGCATGATCGCTCCGATCGTCCCGTTCGCATTCAAAGGCATCATCTGGTATCAAGGGGAATCAAACGCATCGCGAGCTCATCAGTATCGGCGTCTCTTCCCGGCGTTGATCGAAGATTGGCGAGGCGCATGGAAACAGGAACTCCCGTTCTACTTCGTACAACTTCCGAATCTTGACCGGCAACCTGAGCCATCAAAGAGCGGCTGGGCGGAGCTGCGCGAGGCGCAGTTGATGACGTTGCGCGTGCCGTCGACGGCCATGGCTGTGACGATCGATATCGGTGATCCGAAAGATCTTCATCCGGCCAACAAGCAAGACGTTGGAGCGCGGCTTGCACTTCTCGCAGAGGGCCTGTTGTACGGCAAGATGGGATACACGTTTCAGAGTCCGATGTACCGATCATGGACCGTTGAAGGCTCACACGTCCGCATTCAGTTCGATCATGCCGTGGGACTCCATGCGCGAGGAGGGGGCGAAGTGAGTGGATTTGTGATCGCGGGCGAGGATCGTGCGTTCGTCCCGGCTCGGGCGACGATCGACGGAGGGGATGTGCTTGTCTGGAGCGATGCCGTTTCCGCCCCCGCGGCAGTACGCTACGCGTGGGCGGACAATCCCGCATGTAATCTCGTCAACGAGGCAGACCTTCCCGCTTCTCCATTCCGGACGGACGAGTGGCCGGGGGTGACGTTCAAGAAGGAGTGACGCGTGGTGGAATGCGGAATGGACGGAGGAGTAACGACAGAGTTGGTCGGAGCCAGATCAAGAAAGGTTAGGCCAGTTTCGTCGAGAAGTCGAGGTCGGCTCGGAGTCCTCGGGTGCCCTAGGGCGAATTCCGTGATAGAGTATCCGATCGGGGCGGTGCATCAGCCTGAACGTTGTTCCGTCCATCCGGGGTGCCTATGCCTGCCACGTACTGGATCTCGGCTTTGAACAGGGACTGGGTCATACCCTCGGCTCTCGTGACTACCGTGAGCAATTTGGGGTTGATCTTTGCCTGAGGATATACCTCAGCAAGAGTCTCTAAGAACATCGGATCGCCTGCCGCCTGTGCCGCTTGGATGACGCCTCCTTCCGAAAAACCGAGTAGCATGACTATGTGGCTCCCATCGGGTCCCTCACCCTTAGCCACAACTCCGTAGTCCTTTTCGAAATTGCCGGCAGAAAGAATCGCAGGCCGGAAGACGTGAACCGAGTCTCCGATCCCATCCCGGATTGCGAAACTCGAAGGAGGAGTGGTTGAGTACTCGAGCTTGAAGATGTGAAGGAAATTTCTAAGCACATTCAGCGTCCTAAACGAGCCAATGAAGATCACATTGTTCTTCCGAAAGTCGTCCGGAGTGAATTGTGATGCCAGCTTCAACGCCACATTGGCAGAATTACCCTGCAGCATGGGAAGAATCTTGGCGAGTCCCCAAGGAGCGCTCGGGCGCAGGTATGTGAAACTGTTCATGACGTACTTCTTGCCAAAATCCGGATTCTTCATCACATAGTGCAGATACTCATCGAGGCTGTTGATCTTTCCCTTCCGATAGTACGAACCGCTGTCAGCCCGCTCGCGCAAGAAGAAATAATCTCCTAGAACGATCAATGTCGGCCGTGCGCCAGGCTGCACGAATTCGTTCCAGATTGGGCCGATGGACACTGCTGAAGAACCGGATCCCGAAGTTCCCTGATTCGAGACTTCTCTGTAGATGAGCACGCCGACAAGGATGACGATGACGGCAAGATATGCCTTGGGAAGAAATGCGCGAGCTTTCTGTGGCAAAAGACTTTTTGTGACCTTGACGTAGCGAACAAGATATTGTCCCTTAGGGATCTCAATCTTGTAGTCAAACTGCTGATCAGTGGTCAGATAGTAGTGCTCGAGCTTCTTTCGAAGATTGCTGACATACGATCGGATGAGGGGATCACTGGCGGGGTCAAACTTGGAGTCCTTGCCAAATACTTCCTGGGCGATCTCCGTTTCCTTCAGTGAGTCGACGCTGGCGGATTTTGCAACCAGGTACTGGAGGAGCTCCTGATATCGCTTCGATTCGTGGAACTCTGGACTCCGCAAAATGCGCGAAAGGATCGAGTTCTTCTCAGCTTCAGAAGGCTGGTTCATGATACTGCACGGTCCGTTTGAAAGGTATCGAATGCGTCGATACGCCAATGATTGCATGGCCAAGATCGCGCAATCTACGTGTGGATTGCATGAATCCCACTGCCTATTGCTACCCCTCCTCGTGCCATTTGGCTAGATTGTACCGAGTGAAATCTGGGATCGCGCGCGCACTCACCACACGTTTTTTCGCATGTCCAATATACAGAATATCGTTGTCAATTGTTCCCCAGAATGAGGCTTTTCATTCCTCTGCATCCCCAACGAAGGACCGTCTTTCCATGAAGCGACTCCTTTTCATTCTTGCGCTGATGCCTGTGGCGGCGTTTGCGCAAAATTCCGGCAAGATCTCGGGTGCTGTCATTGAGGCTACAACAGGGCAATCCATCCCATCGGTCAATGTCGTGATCCGGGGGACTTCGATGGGTGCGGCAACCGACATCGAGGGAACATACTTCATCCTCAATGTTCCACCGGGAGTGTATGATGTCGCCGCTTCCGCTGTCGGATATCGAGGAGTTGTCCAGCAACGGATCGTCGTCAATGTGAACCGCACGACGATCGTTGATTTTTCGCTTGCGGAAACGGTTGTGCAGGGTGAGGAGGTCGTGGTGACGGCAACTCGTCCGGACGTGGAAAGAGAGAAGACCTCAACGAGCGAGATTCGGCGCGGCGATGAAGTGATGAATGTCCCCGGCATCCAGGATATCGCCGATGCGATCGCGCTGTCGTCGGATGTCAGTGACGGGCATTTCCGCGGCGGCCGCGAGAACGAGGAACTCTACAATCTTCACGGGATGGGGATCATGAACCCATTGAGCAGTGCGTCGGCATTCAATCCGATCATGAGCGCAGTGGAAGAGGTTGAGATCATCACGAGCGGCTTCAGTGCGCAATACGGGAACGCACAGTCGGGGATCGTGAACATCACGATGAAAGAAGGACGCGCCGACCGATGGACAGCCCGGGCCGAAGCGCGCTCTCGTATGCCGGGGCGGAAGCATTTTGGTCCAAGTCTGTGGGGTACCATCGATAATCCATATCTCGATATGCGGTTGACACTCGATAAATGGAAAGGGAATGAAGGCACGGTATCGGGGCGCTACGGGGGATACGCGATCACGGCCCCTTCCCGTGCAGCATTGCTCTACACGAACTGGAGAATGCAGGCGCATCGAACGATCGGCGAGAGCTATGATGATCAGATGGATTACTCGCTCGATGCAAATCTCGGTGGTCCTTTGGCAACGGATTTCCGCATGTTCCTGGCGGTTCACACCGAGAAGAACTGGCCCATGTTGCCGACTCCCGATCCCAACCTGAGTCGCCAGTTCATGGGAAATCTCGTGTACGACGTCGGCTCGGGGATCTCGCTTCGGTTCAGCGGTGCATATTCCCGGGCGGATGGACATGCGTTCGAGAACAAGAGCAGTGATGGGTGGCTGAATTGGGTATGGGATCAAGTGTTCAATATCGATCGCACCATCGACGAGAATACTCAAATGGGTCTCCGCTGGTCACACGCTCTCAGCAAGAGCACCTTCTACGAAGTGAAGGTGAATACGCTGCGAACGAGTTCGATCGAGGGCCCTCCGGCGACCGATCCGGATGAGGACTACTACAATCCCCCATTCCCCGTATGGGATCAAGCGTGGGATGGCAAAGACGTCGGAGACTATTTCAAATATGGTCAGCTCAACAGCAGCTTCACCGACGAACGGACGAGGACCGTCAGCCTCGATGCGTCTATCACGAGCCAGGTGACTCCGTCGCATATGTTGCTTGCAGGAGTGCAAGGGAATTGGAATATCATCGAGGTCGATGATCTCTTCGGCGTTGGCGGGAAGAATGCTTCGATCGCGAAGTACACCGTCAAGCCGTTCGAATATGCGTTCTTTGTTCAAGACAAGATGGAATTCCAGGGGATGATCGCCAACGTTGGGCTCAGGCTGGATGTCTACAACGCGAATGTCCATTACTACACGGATGTCTTTTCACCGTATCGCTATGTGGATAGCCTGGGCTACCCGCGCACGAATGAAGCGCTTGCCCCGAAGGCAATGACGCCAACCGTGAGCGGTCTCCAACCTCGCATCGGAATTTCGTTCCCGGTGTCAGCGAACACCGTGTTCCATGTGAACTACGGGACATTCCTGCAGCGCCCGCCGTTCAATCGCATGATCAACCAGCGATTTACCCGATTCGATCTTTCGACCGGCGTCATCTCACAGATCCCCGGCACGCTCGGGAATCCGACGCTGAAACCGGAGAGGACCAACAGTTATGATCTTGGCGTTACGCAGGCAATCGGCGAGGGATTCACGCTGGACGTCAGCGGCTACTACAAAGATGTCAGGAACCTGATTCAACAGGCAGAGTATCATCCGCTTTCAGGAGCCTCCCCGTACCTTACCTTCATCAATCGAGACTATGCCGACATTCGCGGATTTCGTGTCGGGCTGGCGAAGCGAAGCGGCATATTGGCCGGTTCGCTGAATTATACGTACGGCGTTGCTACGGGCAAGAATAGTTCGGCTCTCGGCTCGCTCTTCCCCTACATCTATGAAAGCGGAAACAACGTCGATCCGACTCCAGAAGACATCCACTTGGATTTTGACAGGACGCATAACCTTGTCGTGAACGTCATCTTCAATGCTCCGCCACAATGGGGGCCTGAGTTGTTCGGCGTCTATCCGTGTGAGCAACTGACCGTCGCTGTCACGTCGTTTGCGCGCAGTGGCCGTCCATACAATTCACAGATCAACAGGCTCATCCTGATGGGCTTGCGGGCTCCGGCCGAATACAACACAAATCTTAAGGTTACGAAGCAACTCTCGAATCTTTTCGGTGCGAACGCGTCCGTCTACTTCGAGGTGACCAACCTCTTCAACAATCGGATCTACGACTATAATGCGTTGTTCAATCCCAACGTTGCTGCGGGCATCGGGCTCGAAGAGTATACCAAACAATATGAACGAACCGAGAATCTAGAGGACATCAAGTACTTTTCACACCCTGACAGTCCGAGTTATCTCATCAACCAGGAATTTCGGCTCTTCTCCAATGCACCGACGTCGGTGCAAGTCGGCATGATCATCAACTTATGAGCTTTGAGGAGTACTCCATGCGTTCGGTTAAAAAGCTGACATGCATTCTGAGCCTGCTCGCTACCGTCGCTGCCGGGCAGGTTCAAACCGACTATCTCGTACACAAACGGGGGATGCTCAATCAAGCCGTCTACAAGACCGGTGCGCTCGGCCGTGTCGCCTACCAGAATCAAGGAACAACCGAGATAGGTGTCCCCTCGTTTGAGTGGCCGGCAAATTCGTCGATCGTGCTGGATGGAATAACATACACAGGACAGCACAATTCATTCGGCGGAGGTGTGCAGATCGGTGCGACTCCGGTCGATACGGTCGCCAGAACCCGACTGTATGCATACTGCGGCGGCGGGACGAATGCATTGCCGCAACAAAACTCTTTTCCCATTCCGGGTGCGGACCAACGCATCGAAAACTATCCGGTCTTGGAAAACGGAGCATTGAATCCCGCGTACAACCCGGATGAAGCGGAAGAGATCATTGTCACCCAGTGGGCCACCCCGGTGGGCATAACCATCAAGCGCACCAGCCGAATGTGGAGCTTCCCCGATTACGATGACTTCATCATCTATGAGTACGAATTTGAAAATACTGGAGACCTCGATGGTGTTGCTTCAACACCGAATCAAGCATTGAAGCTCGTCGACCTGATCATCAATTTCTCGCACGGACTCACCGGCGGGAAGTATGGATACGACAGGACAAACGGGTGGTCGCAAACCGGTATTGCCGGAAAAGACTACCAGGCACATTTTGACCGGCAGCGTTGGCTGCACTATGGACTGCATCGCACGGGGAATCCGGAGAAGAATCTCACCTATTTTACTGAATGGGCAACGACCGGAAAATACGGCGGCGGATTGCTGAGCCCTCAAGCTCCGGGGTTCATGGTGCTCTATTACGATACGACTCATCTTGCGCACAAATACGAAACGACAGTGAAGTTCGCCAATCCGTTGACGGAAGATCCCGTCTCGTGGGATTCGCACTTGCACATGAAGCAGCCATACTACAACGGAGTTGAGACTGCTCAACTGGATGGACCGCGGACGAGAACGAAGGTTCTGGATATCAATGGCGTGCGTGCGAATCCGTCGGCCACGGATTCGGCGACGTATGGAAGCGACTGGGTCGGACGGGGAGAGTTCAATTGGCGGCAAAGCTTGCCTCAGGCGGTCGGACGGAATTGGTCATTTGGACCGTACATCTTGAATCCGGGCGAGAAATTGCGCATTACCATCGCGGAACTCTGCGGTTACGGCGCTGCTCGTGAATGGGAAACACTTGCAGGGATGACCTATGGAAGAACCTGGCTTCAAGACATCGGAGGCAGCACGGGAAATGTTTCGACCGATGGCCGGACGGGTGAAGCGGGAAGTGCGAACTTTGCCTTCTACGGAGTGCCGAACTATTGGGTGATCCACCCGCAAATCGATCTCAATCCTCTCACCCTCAATCCGACCATTCTGCACGGAAGCGATTACTTGACAAAGTATCCTCTGCCTGAATATTTGAACTCAGATGTGATCACCGTTCGAGAAGTGGCAGATCGCGTAATTGAAGCCTACACGGGTGAACCCTTGGTCAACCACGATACTGTTCAGTATTGGCCGGAGAAATATCAAGACCACGGCGTGTATGCGCTTCCGATTCCTATCCCGGCGCCGGCAATCGTGGTGGAGAACACGTCGTTGGGAGAAAATCGAATCACGTGGGGTCCACATGTGGAATCGTTCACCAGTCCCAGACTCCAGGGGACATTCGATCACTATGTCCTGTATAAATCAGCCCATCCCCTGGGGCATTGGCAGCAGCTCGCGGTCGTTCAAAAAGGGGATCCCCTCTACTTTGCCAATGGCGAGTATCAATTCTTCGACAAGAATACGCGCGTTGGGGACAAGTGGTACTACTCGGTGCTGTCCGTGGACGACGAGGGGAATACGAGTGGAAGAACGAATTTGACTTTGCAGGAATCGGCGATCGGTGCGACGCTTTCATTGGAGCAGGTCTATGTTGCCCCGAATCCATTCATCGTCAAATCTGGCTATACGGGCGTCGGGGACGTCAACACCCAGCTCCGGTTCTACAATCTTCCCAAGACGTGCACGATACGGATCTACTCCTTCAGCGGTCAGTTGGTACAGACTATTGAGCACGATGTGAACAACATTCAGCATCCGTATGTCCAGGTCACGCGCAATAATCAGCTCATCGCTTCGGGCGTGTACTTCTATGCCGTCAGTGCGCCCGATGGTTCTCGCAGCCATGGCAAGTTCGTTATCATCAACTAACCGGCGTCATTCATGGACTCCAGTGTGACTCATTCGGGCCAAGTGAAACAGATGACCATGAACCCTACAACTCGAGCATTGATGACGGTCCTGCTGCTGACGGTCTTCGTCGGGCAGACTCAGGCGCAGAAGGTCGGCACGACCTCGATGCAATTCCTCAAAGTCATGCCAACGGCGCGAGCCGCCGCAATGGGGGACGCGTTTGTCTCGCTTGCAAGCGGAGCTGACGCATCGTTCTGGAATCCGGCGGGACTGGCAAGGATCGAGGATCATCAAATGACCTCGACACTCACCACGTGGATCTTCGACACAAAACTGATCGCTCTCGCCTATGATCTGCCGATGGGAACGTGGGGAAATGTCGGCATCCAATTCCAGTACGTCGACTATGGGACGATCCAGGAAACACGAGCTGACCTTCCAGATTTGGTGATCTCCCCGAACGGCGACCGGTTCTACAACTCCGGTCTGACGGGAAGATCATTCACTCCTTATGCGTACATGGTCGGATTCTCCTACGCGCGGGCGATCACCGACAAATTCTCCACGGGGGTAACGGTCAAGTATGCGATGGAGTCGTTGTGGTCGGACCAGGTGATCACCATCGTGAACAGCGTCACAGGCGAAGAAACATCCTACAAGACGTATGCCGATGTCGTTCTCTTCGATTTTGGAATGATGTACAACACGGGTTTTCGTTCGGTGCAAATCGGCGTCGCCGCACAGAACTTCGGCCCGCCGGTGACCTTCGCGAGAAAATCGCATCCTGCACCGCTCGCGTTCCGTCTTGGCATTTCGGCGAACATGTTCGGTACGGAAGGATTGTTCTTTCAGGATGCCATGAATCGTCTGACCGTTGCGTATGATCTGTTTCAGCCGAACGATTACTTGCAGCAAATGCATGTCGGCGCGGAGTATTCATTCTCGGAAATGTTTGCGCTGCGGATCGGATACAAACTTGATTATGACAGCGAAGGATTGACGTATGGCGGCGGCATCCGGGTCGATCTCGGAGGAGTGCCGGTGGCTACAGACTACAGCTACGGGAAGCTGAGTGAAGACTTGAACAATGTGCATCGGATCAGCGTAGGAGTGCAATTCAAATGAAATCGAGCCTTGTCGGAAGGATCCGTCTTTCGATCGTCGCCCTCTCGCTCTGTTCCGTGGCCGCGTCGCTCGCTCAACCCGCAGCCGGTCCGTTGACCATTCAAGGACTGGACCAGCATCTGATCACTGGCGCACGATCACGCGCGATGGGAGGAACTACTGCCGCGAATGCCAATGATGCGTTAGCGCTCTTCTCCAATCCGGCGGCGCTTTCAACCCTCAGCGCATTTGAAATACGCGGCGGCGGTCTCTTTGGCGTCGTCTTCCGTAAACAAACACAGGAATGGGTCCCGTTCATGTCCAATCCCGGGCTTAGCGTCCTGTTCGAAGGCCTGACAGACTCCATTCCCGTGCCCCTGGATAGTCTGGGCAATCCGCTCTCCCCTTGGCAAACCCTCCAGAAGCAATACGACAACCTGAAACCGAATTGGGATCGCAGTTCATCTTCCGCTCAGCCCTTCTCGCTGGCGGCTGCGTTGCCTTTGGAAATTGCTGATGTCAAGATCACAGCAGGTATTGGGATATCGCAGGTCATCGACCTCGATCACTTCTATCAGAACAACAACGCGTTGTCCCCTTATCTTGGCCAGTTGCGTCCGGATCCGAAGATCATCACAAAACCATTGGACACCGTCGATGCGCAGTGGTACCAATATGTCCGGGAAAGAACCGGGAGCATCTATGGTGTTGCGCCGGGATTCTCCGTGTCGCTGTTGCCGGGACTGGCGATCGGCGGTTCGGCGACCATGCTTACTGGTTCTTCGGATGACAAAGAGCATCGCGTAGAACGAGGACATATCTTTCTGGCAACGAACAATAAGGCGACCGCTAACGATTTCTTGCTTGATACGGTGTACTATCAACAAACGAAGATCGGGACATCGGACTATGCCGGAACAATGTTCACCCTTGGAATGCGTTTTCAATCGGACCGCTACAGCATCGGCATGAGTATCCGGCCTTCCTACACGCTGACCAGAACGTGGGAGAGAACTGTCACCAGTCTCGATACCACGAAGAAGGATTTTCCTGTGCGGATCGATAGCTTGACAACGAGAATCTATCAGGAAAGCGGTGAGGAGAAGCTCACATTTCCCTTTGCCTATGCTCTCGGAATCGTGTTGACACCCACAGACCGTTGGACGGTCGCGTTTGACTATGAGGTACGAAATCTGGCGGATATGGAACTGACTTCCTCTGGGAGCGATTCGGCGTCGCGTCCATGGGTCAATACGTATGCGACGCTCCATCTAGGAGCAGAGTATCGCGTGAATACCATGCTTGCGCTGCGAGGGGGCTACTACGAGGACATTCAAGCCTTTTCACCGGATGGGTCAGCCATTTTTGGTGAACCCGCCCGCGGTGGTGTCTATACGTTGGGTGCAGGTCTTGTTCTCGGCGATATTCTGGTGGATCTCACATACGAGTATGCTTCGCTGCAGTATCAGGATATCTATCAGTCCAACGTGAATTACAACTCCCGAGAGCGGCATCAGTTCCTGATCGAATTTGCATATCGGTTCCAGTGAGGAGTCCTATGAAGAAGTTCATCATCGCAATTGCGTTCTGCGGGACGATCGTCCTCTTCCCTTCATGCAGCCGAGATCTGGATCCTGTATCACCCGCTTCAATGAATGGGCAATATGCGCTGGGGATCAAAGCGCTTGTTCCGTTCGCCATCGGGAATACGTGGATCTATGATGTGGTGCTCTATGACACGACTGGCGGCGAGAGAGCACGCTATTCGTTCACACTCAGCGTGATCGATACTGTGAATGCGGATACGAACAGGATCCCGATTCTCCCGCCGAACACGACCCGTGCCTATCTTACCAAGGATCCCAACTCGCTGAAATGGTATCGACTTCAAGGCGAAATGGGAAAGATCACGTATTGGCAGATCGATGGTCTGGAAAACCTGCGCATCCGAAAGAACGACGATACGCTCTATTTCCAGCAAATGGTTTTCGATTATCGAGCATCTGTGGGCTCGAGCACGGCAACATCCTTTCTTGGTGCAGACACGGCGTATTGGGGATCGGGCGATGTCGTCGTGATGGCCCCCGATTCTGTCAGATTTCAACTCGTTGCAAAAGCAGATACGATACGAACTACCTTGGGCTCGGCTCCGTACTACAAATACTGGCAATCGTTTTCCCTCCGCTCTGATTCGATCAACTATTACTTCAAGCCCGGGTTTGGACTCATTCTCTACGAACAATTCCAGCGAAGAGCGGACGGGACGATGGTTTGTGTGCGGCGTGACAAGTTGGATTCCTATTATTTCCGATGATCGGCGGTGCAGCAATGACAACGTGGACCTCAGTGTTATCCTGGAAAGCAATCATGAAACGATCAGTCATGTTGTCTGTCATCGTCCTTCTTGCACTGACGACGGGGAGTGCTCAACAGACCGGCGGCTTGGAGATCCTCGTGAGTAGCGGTGTTGCGTTGCCCGCTTCTCCGATGTCGTTTTCCGATTATTGGAACGTGCAGTATGGAGGATCCGTAGGAGTGGGTATCCCTCTTTCGCAATCGGTCACGATCATTGGAGCGGTTGAGTATTTTCGGTTCACGCTGAACGCAGAAGGAGTCCGGGACCGAATCAATACAGAATATTTGCGTGACACCTGGCTGTTCAATGACGTTTCGCTAGATCCTTCGGCTGACCCAAGCTCGGTCGCAACGTTCTCGGCCAATGTCCGGATGTCGCCTTCCGATCTGACTGGATGGCTCGCCCCCCATCTGATCGCGGGTGCAGGGCTGATGCATGTTTCCCTCAGCGAGACCTTCATCCCTACGACAAGCGCCATCTCGCCCGATGGCGTCGACATCTCGATGACCGCACAACGGTCGATCAGGGGCGGGGAGGAGACGGAAGCATTCTTTCAGATCGGGCTTGGATTCGATGTTCGCGTGTCCGACGCATTGGGTGTATTTGTCGAAGGACGCTACGTGCACGGGCTTTCAAAAGGTCTCAGCACCTCCTACGTGCCATTGACCGCTGGAGCAAGGTACTCTCTGTGACCGGTTCAACCTGGAGGGCGCTCACGCGCATTCGCTTCACCGCCCACGTCATCCTCATTGGAGCTCTCCCGTTGGTCGTCAATTCACAGTCCGTGGTGAACGTCGCGACGATCCAACAGTTGCAAGCGGCGATCGACGGAGCGTCGGCCGGCGATGTTCTGGTCCTCGCCAATGGGACCTACATGAATTCCTCGCTGACGATTGGCACCAACAACATCACGGTGAGAGCAGCGACGCCTGGCGGGGTGCTTCTGAACGGGACGCAAAGCATCACGATCACGGGCAGCGATGTCACGTTCAGCGGTTTTCAGTTTACGTCTGGAGATATCGGCACCGCGTATCTGATCACCGTCTATGGCAGTCGGAACAAACTGACCCAGTTAAATGTCAACGGATATTCGGCGAAGAAGTATATTCATCTGGATCTTGGGACTCAGTACAACGAGATCTCGTACTGCAATTTCCAGAACAAGCCGACGACGGCACCGATAGGCAATCTCATCCACATTGCGCCTGATATGTCAGTACCGGGATATCACACGATCAGATACTGCTCCTTCCAACATATGCCCGGCGCTGGCGGAGACAATGGGAATGAATGCATTCGCATCAGCAATGGGGCGACATCCACGTACGTCTCGAGAACGATTGTCGAGCACTGCTATTTTGAAGACACCGGCATGGGAGATAGCGAAGCGCTCTCCGTGAAGTGCCGTGAGAACGTTCTCCGATACAATACATTCAAGAACAATCCCAATGCGATGATGGTGTTCAGGAATGGCGACGATAACATTGCTTATGGAAACTTCTTCATTGATGCGGGGGGCGTCCGTGTGAAGGAAGCGAACAACATCTACTGCTACAATAATTACTTTGAGCGGTCCGGAATCGGCGGGACGATGAATGCGGTGACGTACGTGTACATCAGTCCGAATCTGAAGAATATCAATTTCCTGCACAACACGTTCGTGGAATGCGGGATGATCGACCTGTCGAGCGGTGCGACGAACAATACATGGGCCAACAATCTTTTCAAGAAGAGTTCGGGGAGCATTTTTGCGGGATCGAGTGCAGGAATCTCGTGGGCGGGTAACATGTACAGCGGAACGCTGGGCATCTCCATCCCGTCCGGTATGACCAGCGCTGAACCGGCCTTGGTCAAGAATGCGCAGGGCTACTATGAGTTGTCCGCAAGCAGTCCCGCCATCAATGCATCATCAGCCAGTTATCCGGCGACCCTCGATATCGCAAACGTCGACGATGATCCATCGCTCCTGTCCGATATCGGCGGACAAGTGCGTCCCGCTTCCGCCACGCTGAAGGATGTCGGGTGCGATGAATACGGAGTCAATCCCGGCGCGAATCGTCCGCTTGCGCTGACGGATGTTGGTCCTTCGTACCTCGGCGGCCCGTCAACGGGAGTGCTAGATGATCGTGGAGAAAGGTCTCCGGCGATGCTATCGTCTGGATGCATCTTGGAGGAGTGCTTTCCGAATCCGTTCAATCCGAGCACGGTGGTGAGGTATCAGGTACCTGCCTTGAGCGGAGGCGAGGGATCAGGTGTCAATATGGTAGAACTGCGAGTATATGATCTGCTTGGTCGCGAAGTCGCGGTCTTGGCTTCGGGCATGCAGCAGCCGGGAATACATTCCGTCGTTTTCGATGCGTCCGGCCTTGCCAGCGGAATGTTTCTTTGCCGGTTGACGGTGGACGGGAAGTCCCAGACGCGAAAACTCATTCTATCGAAATGATGAATCTCAATGGAATCATCCGGAGCACACAATGAAGCAATCACGTCGTGAATTTATGGCAGCCGCCGCACTCCTTGGAATTGGCGGGGTGGCGGGATCAAACGCGCTCGGAAAGTATTTCGGCGATCCGTTGTCGGCGTTCACCTCCATTGCCCGAAGGAGAAAGAACGTCCTCTTTATTGCTGTTGACGATCTCCGTCCCGAACTCGGATGCTATGGGCATCCGATGATCCAATCGCCGAACATCGACGCGCTGGCACAAAGCGGCGTGTTGTTCGAACGGACATATTGCCAACAGGCGATCTGCGGGCCAACGCGCGCAAGTTTGCTCACGGGCAAGCGGCCCGATACCACGAAGGTCTATGACCTGAAGACGCACATTCGCGAGAACCTGCCAGATACCGTCACGCTGCAGCAGCACTTCAAGAATCACGGATACTTCTCGCAAGGAATGGGGAAGCTCTTCCACGGTGGTATGGAAGATGAGCCGTCGTACAGCGTTCCGCACCAGAATCCAAAGGGCGGAGCGTATGCGCTGGAAGAGAATCTCCGACTGCAGAAGGAAGGGGGAAGGTCCACGACGAAGGATAAGGGGGAAAGCGAAGAGACGACCCGGATGCGCGGTCCCGCTACCGAGTGTGCGAATGTACCGGATGGAGCGTACCTGGACGGGAAGCTTGTGACGATGGCCGTTGACGCGCTGAAGCAACTCGCTCCGAGGGCAACGGCGGTGAATGAGAAAGATCGTCAGCCGTTCTTCCTCGGCGTCGGATTTCAGAAGCCGCACCTCCCCTTCTGTGCGCCGAAGAAGTATTGGGACTTGTATGATCGGACCAAGATCCCGCTGCCATATCCACATAAGCCGAAGAACGCGCCGGAGATCGCCTTCACCACCTGGGGGGAACTCCGTTCGTATTCGGACATCCCGGAGCTTGGTCCGTGCGACGAGGCGAAGACGAGGGAATTGATCCATGGATACTACGCGTGCGTGAGTTTCACGGACGCGCAGGTCGGGAAGCTGATGGCGGAACTTGACCGCCTCGACCTCCGGAAAAATACCGTGGTGATCCTCTGGGGCGATCACGGATGGAAGTTGGGAGAATACTCCCAATGGTGCAAGCACACGAACTTCGAATTGGACACGCACGTTCCGATGATCATTTCCGATCCGGACTTCCCGAAGGGGAAGAGAGTGAATGCCCTGACGGAATTCGTGGATATTTATCCGACCCTGTCCGATCTGTGCGGATTGCCGCTCACCAGCGACTTGGAAGGCATGAGCATGGTTCCCCTGATGGAGGATCCGAATGCCAAATGGAAGACCGCGGCATTCAGCCAATATCCCCGGCCGAAAAAGATGATGGGGTATTCCATGCGGACGGACCAATACCGGTACACGGAATGGATCGAGATCAAGACGAAGGTAGTCAAGTATTCCGAATTGTATGACCTGAAGAACGATCCGCTCGCGAAGGAGAATATCGTGGAGAAGCCCGAGAACAAGGAGCTTGTTGCGAAGCTGCATGAGAAAATGCTTGCCGGTTGGCAAGGAGCAAAACCATAAGGTCGACAATTCATTCACGTAACTCATACTCACCAACTCATTCTGGAGGCTGTCATGAGAAATACTGTACGAATTGGTGTCGTCGCTCTGCTGCTTGCGGGGATCGCGACGCTGTCACAGGCGCAGATCACGTCCGCCGCCTCGGGAAATTGGAACGCGCCCGGAACATGGGTGGGTGGCGTGGCGCCGACGGCCGCGAATGACGTGGTCATTGCGAACGGCCACACGGTGACGCTCAACACGAACGCTGCTGCGGCCTCGATCACCGTGGGTCAGGGGGTGAGCGGCGTTCTCACATTCTCGAATGCCTTATCGGATACGCTGACCGTCACAGGGGACATTACGGTCGCAGCCGGTGCGTCATTCATCGTCCCGGCCCAGGTCCTCACCACGGGATCGACGACCAGTGCATCGACGGTCATCACGGGAGTGGCTTCCACCGCGGGACTTGTGGTAGGAATGAACATCAGCGGCACCGGCATCCCGGCGGGTTCGAAGATCACCGCCTTCGATGCATCGACGATCACCATTTCCTTGGCTGCAACGGTCACAGGTACCGGAGTTGCGATCGCAGCAGGATTTGACAACGCACTCGTGCTCGGCGGAAACCTGGTCAACAACGGAACGTTCGACCTTTCCTATGGTTATGGCGCAGGCGTGTGCAATACGACGCTGAACAACAAGACCGGAGATCAATCCATCAGCGGCGCAGGCACCACGACACGGTTCCGGTTGGTGACGCTGGACAAATCCGCCGTGGCGAACAAAGTGAATGCATCCATCAACGTGGCCGTTTCGACGATCACATTCACGGCTGGGACGTGGGAACAGAGTGCAGGGCGATTGATGACGACCTCAACGGTCCAAGTGGGAACGGCGGCCACCACAACCGCCCTGAACATCGTTGGCTCCGGAAGCGCGGCCATCGGTGGAAATCTGAATGTGTACGGCTCGCTTCTGGTGAACACGACCGACTCCGTGTTGGTCGGAGCTGGCACCGGCAAGATCGACCTGACGAACGTGGTTGGAGCAGTTGGGACGTTCACCAAGGGAACGGTTGTTATCCTGGGAAAGATGGCCATCGCATCGGTTTCCGCAGTGACGATCAACGGAGCGAACATCATCATCGACCCCAAAGCCTTCACGGCGACGGATTATGCGTTCCGCTACACGACCGGCACGGGCGGCGTCAACGCGCTCACATTCACGAGTGGAACCGTTACGATCATGAATCCTAATCCCACGAGCGGCGCAAATCCGGAACTCGCAATGTCTTCCTCGGTCGCGATGGTATCTTCCGGTGATGCGACATTCATCTTAGGACAGGGAGCCGGTACGACGGCGAGCACGGCGGGATTCCGGATCAACTTGAATACGACGAATAAATTGAACAACCTCACGGTCAACACCGGATCGGTCGGCGTCACTCTTTCGGCCGCCCTCACGGTCAACGGAACATTGACGGTGACAAGTTGCGGAACGTTGGGCGGCGCGTTCACGTGGACTGCTTCCCGGTACGTCTTCAACGGCAGCGTCGCGCAGGTGACCGGAACCATCATGCCGGCGACAGCGAAATACCTGGAGGTCAATAACCCGGCAGGCGTCACATCATCGCAGGCGCTGGCGCTGGACACGCTCCGGCTGGTTTCCGGAACGCTCTCGGGTCCATTCACGGCGACAGTCACCTTGTCCGGCGGAACGGACGTTCCGGTGGACGGCGTCGTGATTCCGCAGGAATTCTCGATGTCTCAGAATTATCCGAACCCGTTCAATCCAAGTACCGTCGTCAGGTATCAGGTGCCAGGAGTCAGCATGGTTGACCTGCGCGTCTTTGATCTGCTTGGACGCGAAGTGGCGGTTCTGGTGAACAGCGTCAGGAATGCGGGAACGTATGATGTGTCCTTTGATGCGTCGCCATTGCCCAGCGGCGTGTATCTCGCTCGCATCGCGGCGGGAACGTTCACTGCAACGAAGCGGATGGTGCTAACGAAGTAAAGGGAATGCGCTGTTCTGCCATGGACCGGAGCGGACATCCTTCGGTCCGTGGCATACTTTACGCTCGCCCCGGGTAACAATGATCACGCAAGAGGATTTTTCATGATTCAATCACGACGTGATTTTCTCCGCACTACATCGCTCGTAGGGTTTGCTTCCCTCGCCGGGGTCGCATCTCTGAAAGAGGCATTCGCCCAATCATTTTCTGGAACCGTCACGCGGAGGCGAAAGAATGTCCTCTTCATCGCAGTCGACGATCTTCGGCCGGAGCTCGGCTGTTATGGCCATCCGATGGTGAAGTCGCCGAATATCGACGCGTTGGCGAGCCAGGGTCTTCTCTTTGAACGCACGTATTGTCAACAAGCGATCTGCGGACCAACGCGCGCCAGTCTGTTGACCGGCAAGCGTCCGGATACGACCGGGATCTATGATCTGAAGACTCATATCCGCACGACGATGCCGGATGTCGTCACGCTGCAGCAACATTTCAAGAACAACGGCTACACTTCTATTGGGGTCGGGAAGCTGTTCCATGTGGGAATGGAGGATCCGGCCTCCTATAGCGTTCCCCACAACAACGGTGACGGAAGCGCCTACGCCCTCGAGGGAAATCTCAAGCTGTTGAAAGAGGGAGGAAAGACGACCAAGGATGGAGCGGCCGAGGATGGCTCCCCCGCGTCGACCCGCATGCGGGCGAACGCGACGGAGTGTGCGGACGTTCCGGACGATGTATATCTGGACGGAAATATCGCGCAACTCGCATTGGAGTCCCTTCAGCAATTGGCCCTGAAGGCAACAGCGTCTAAGGATGGACAGCTGTTTTTCCTGGGTGTTGGATTCCGAAAACCGCACCTTCCGTTCTGCGCGCCAAAGAAGTATTGGGATCTGTATGATCGCTCAAAGATCTCCATGCCGTATTCGGAGAAGCCGAAAGATGCGCCGGATATTGCCTTTACAACGTGGGGAGAACTCCGGTCCTATTCGGACATCCCGGACGTCGGACCATGCGATGAAGCAAAGACGAAGGAACTCATCCACGGATATTATGCCTGCGTGAGCTTTACCGATGCGCTCGTCGGCAAGCTTCTCGCGGAACTTGACCGGCTCGACCTCCGGAAGGACACCATCGTCATACTCTGGGGCGACCATGGGTGGAAGCTGGGTGAGTATTCCGCATGGAGCAAGCACACGAACTTCGAACTCGATACGCGCGTTCCGATGATCCTTTCTGATCCGGATGCACCAAAGGGGATCCGGACGAAAGCGCTCACGGAATTCGTGGACATCTATCCCACCCTGAGCGACCTGTGCGGACTGCCGGTGGCGAAGGACCTGGAAGGCGTCAGCATGGTCCCGCTATTGGAGGACCCGAAACGGCCGTGGAAGAAAGCGGCGTTCAGCCAGTACCCCCGCCCGAAGAAGATGATGGGATATTCCATGCGGACCGAGCGGTACCGATACACCGAGTGGATCGATCAGCAAACGAACGAAGTGAAATACCGGGAACTCTACGACATGACGAACGATCTTCTCTGCAAGGAGAATATCGCGTTCAAACCGAAGAATGCGGCGCTCGCGGCATCGATGCATGAAATGATGAAAGCCGGCTGGCAAGGCGCGAAGCCGTGGTGATCGTGCCGTGATTCAATCGATGTCTAAGGGAATAGACGAAGAAATGAACACGTCGAAACTGGAGGGTTACCTTCCAAGGGCGATCTTCTTGTGTGTCTTCTTTCTCTGCGCCGTGGTACTTGTTGCACCTGGACGGTCACTGCAGCAAAAGAACACGCGTCCTGATTCGCTTGGCTTCGAAAACGAATACGTCCGGGTCGTTCGCGATGTGGCCTCCTGTGGAAAGGCGCACTCCCCGGGTTTGGGAACGCGTGTGGTCGTGGCGCTCGCGAAGTGCAACTGACCGATCCGCGTGTTCACGAAACAGGGCGTCCCGGTTCGGGAATTCAAGTCCTGAACATGGTCCGGTTCGCTGAATCGGTCGTTCATGTAGTCAGAAATCTCAGTACAATCCCATTGTTCAATATCGTGATTGAATTCAAAAGGATATCCCTATGAATAGAAGAGCCTTCATGAAGGCCAGCGGGCTGCTTGCAGGTGCGTGTGCTGTCGGAGAGCGAGCGTTGGGTCGCGGATTGTCCTCGCTCCTGCGGGGACCGGAGAAGAAGCCCAATATCATCTTCATCCTTGCGGATGATTACGGCGTCGGAGAGGTGGGGTGCTACGGTGCTGACAACTACAAAACTCCCCATATCGACAAACTTGCAGAAGGCGGCATTCGGTTCACCCATGCGTACACGCCGTCGCTCTGCGGACCATCTCGGGCTTGCATCTTGTCCGGGCGATACGCGTTTCGCACTGGCGGGACGAATCAGGACAAAGTAGGACTGCTCAAACCCGCCGATGAAACCATCATGCCCTCGATCCTGAAATCGGAGGGATACGCGACGATGATGGTGGGGAAGTGGAGCCAAATGCCTCTCGAACCGAGTGATTGGGGTTTCGACGAGTATCTTCGATTTCAGGGGAGCGGACTGTATTGGAATACGCAGCCGAAGGCGAAGGCCTACACTATCAATGGCAAGAAGACGCCATTGCTCGATGGCGAGTACCTGCCTGACAAGATGCACGATTTCGTCGTCGACTTTCTTGCGCGTCATACGAACGATCGATTCTACATCTACTATTCGCTATCGCATATCCACAGTGACATTCTTCCCACACCCGAAAGTGGGTCGGACAGCAAGAACATCTATGCCGACAATATTGCCTATATGGATAAACTTGTCGGGAAACTTGTCGCCGAACTCGATCGCCTCAAGTTGCGGGAAAATACCATGATCGTCTTCTTCGGCGACAACGGCACGGCCAACAAATATTCGGATCAAGCGACGATCGGCGGCCGGCGTTTGATCGGTGCAAAGGGCTCCATGCTCGAAGGCGGCAGCCTCGAACCGATGATCGTGAACTGGCCCGGCACGGCTCCTGCAGGAAAGGTCTCTGACGCGATGATCGATTCGACGGATTTCGTGCCGACGTTCGCTGAATTGGCCGGTGCGAAGCTACCTCAGAACAGAATCATCGATGGGCACAGTTTCGCCACGCAGATTCACGGTGACCTTGGGAAGCCGCGAGAGTGGGCCTACATCCAGCTTGCTGGGCAATGGTATACTCGTGAAGCTGGTTGGAAATTGAACCAGAAAGGAGAACTCTTCGACATGAAGAACGCGCCATTTGAGGAAATTCTCGTGGCAGCGAATACGACAGATCCTTCAGCGATCGCCGCACGCAAACGCCTCCAGGCCGCGCTTGATCTGTTGAATCCCGCCGGTGGGATCCTGGACGATGGAGACGGCACTGGCCGGCATGCGAACAAGGCCAAGAAGAACAAACGTTGAACCAAGTCATTTCAATCGCAGCAACGCGGGTGGCATGAGCATGACGAAAAAGATGGCTTTGACCAAACAGACATACGGAGAGCCATGAAACTGGCACGACGTGATTTTCTCCGAACAGCTTCGCTGCTCGGGGCGGCATCAGTTGTTGGAGCGTCCTCCTTCAAGACTGCATTCGCGCAAGCCTTGGAAGGAACGGTCCGCCCGTGGCGTAAGAACATCCTCTTCATCGCGGTCGATGACCTGCGGCCAGAACTCGGCTGCTACGGTCATCCGATGATCAAATCGCCGAACATTGACGCGCTGGCCCAGACCGGAGTTCTCTTTGAACGCACCTACTGTCAGCAAGCAGTCTGCGGACCAACGCGGGCGAGTTTGCTCACCGGAAAGAGGCCGGACACGACGAAAGTGTACGATCTGAAAACGCATATCCGTGATACGATGCCGGATGTTATCACGCTTCAGCAGCATTTCAAGAACAATGGGTACTTCTCGGAAGGCATCGGGAAACTGTTCCACTCCGGGATGGAGGACGAAGCCTCCTACAGCATCCCGCATCGGTCTCCTCCGGGTGGCATCTATGCACTCGAGGAAAATCTCAATTTGCAGAAGGAGGGTGGAAAGCCGGGAAGCGAGACATCCGAAGAGGCCGGAAAGATGCGCGGACCCGCAACCGAAGCCGCAGATGTTCCTGATGAGGCCTACCAAGACGGCAAGATGACTCAAATGGCCATCGAATCGCTGAGGAGGCTGGCACCCAAGGCGCAAGCGAAGAATGAAAAGGACCGCCAACCCTTCTTCCTCGGCGTGGGCTTTCGAAAACCGCACCTACCTTTCACTTCACCAAAGAAATACTGGGATCTCTACGATCGCAGCAAGATCCCTCTCCCGTATCCCGACAAGCCAAAGAATGCGCCTGACATTGCCTTTACCACTTGGAACGAGCTGCGCAAATATTCCGATATCCCCGACGTCGGGAAATGCGATGAAGCTAAGACCCGAGAACTGATTCACGGGTACTATGCCGCTGTCAGTTTTACCGATGCTCAGGTAGGGAAAGTTCTCGCGGAACTTGATCGATTGGATCTGCGCAAGGACACGATCGTCATCATTTGGGGTGATCATGGATGGAAGTTGGGGGAATATTCGATGTGGTGTAAACACACGAACCTCGAACTGGATACACATGTCCCGATGATCATTTCTGATCCCGATTACCCGAAAGGCCAGCGTGTCCACGCATTGACGGAATTCGTCGACATCTATCCTACCCTGGCCGGCCTCTGCGGACTTCCTGTCGCGAACGACCTTGAGGGCACGAGCATGGTGCCACTCATGGAAGATCCGAATCGCCAATGGAAGAAGGCGGCCTTTAGTCAGTATCCGCGTCCAAAGAACATGATGGGATATTCCATCCGAACCGATCAGTATCGATACACCGAGTGGATCAACCAGAAGACGAAAGAAGTCAAAGAGCGGGAACTTTACGATTTGAAGAACGACCCGCTCTGCAAGGAGAGCATTCTTTTGAAACCGGAGAACGAGAAGCTCGTGGCAGACCTGCATGAGATGATTCAAGCGGGATGGCAGAGGGCGAAGCCTGAGTAGCCGAATGTCCGGTCAACAATCAGGGACAAGAGGAGACGTGTGAGGTGAAACGACGGGAATTCATCAGGTCTGCTGGACTCTTCGCCGGAACGATCATCGCAAGTGAACGAACCGTCGGTAGATTGTTTCGGCGCGCGGGACATTCCGGCGGGAGTCGTCCGAACATCCTGCTCATCATTACCGATCAACAATCCGCAGATGCAATGAGTTGCCGCATGGGAAAGGAGTTCCTTCGGACACCGGCGATGGACAGCATTGCCGCTCGCGGTGTGACCTTCACGCGTGCGTACACCGCGAATCCCCTCTGCGTGCCGGCGCGCTCGTCGTTTCTGACCGGACAGTATCCGCATGTGACCGGAGTTCAATCGAACGACATGTCGAAAAGCCTTGCGGGGCGTTTCAAATGCCTCGGGACGTACTTCTCTGAAGCCGGATACGAGACGGCATATTTCGGCAAATGGCATACACCGATCCCGATCAAAGAGCTCGCGGCCCACGGCTTTCAGACAACGGGCGCGATCAAGAACAACGGCATCGATTCGGAGATCCCAGTTCTCGCGACGGAGTTCATACGTCGGAAGCGCGATTCGCCCTTCCTGCTTGTCACGTCCTTCGTCAATCCGCACAACATTTGCGAATGGGCGAGAGGAGATGCACTTCCGGATGGAACGGTGGGCGATCCTCCACTGCCCGAGTTCTGTCCGCCGATGGTTTCGAACGCCGAACCGATGACGGATGAAACCGATACGATGCTCCACATGCGTCGGTCCATGCAGGCGAGTCCGATGTTCCCGGTCGGAACGTTCGACGAGGCGAAGTGGCGTCAGTATCGCTGGGCCTACTTCCGCATGGTCGAGCGGGTCGATGGCTACCTCGGCCAGATATTGACGGCCCTGGAGGAAACAGGACAGCAGCATTCGACCGCAATTGTCTTCATGAGTGACCACGGGGATATGCAGGGGATGCACGGATGGAATCAAAAAACCGTATTTTATGACAACGCGGCGCGAGTGCCGTTCATGATCGCGCATCCTTTCTATGCGGTTCCTCGCGAGTCGGTTCGACTGGTGAACACCGGCTTGGACCTGCTGCCGACGCTTCTGGAGATCGGGGAGATTCCCCGCCCGGCGGCATTACCGGGATTGAGCTTGCTCCCCAGCGTACGCGATGAGAAGGTCTCCGACCCTCGCGCATATGTCGTCTCTCAGAGCCACATGGTGCAAGGGGCTCCGATCGATGGATCGAAGCCTGAGGCCCGGGGACGGATGGTTCGGACGAAGCGGTTCAAGTACTGCGTCTATGACTTCGGCGAGAGACGCGAATCGTTGGTCGATATGGAGCGCGATCCGGGCGAAACGCAGAACCTCGTCGGCAATGCGGAGTATGGCGAGGTTCTTCTTGAACACCGCCGGATTCTTGCAGAGTTCTGTCAAACGAACGGAGACAATTTCCCGTATGTTCCATGATATGGAATTGATGATGAGAACAGGAGTATGCGAATGCCGTTGTACGTGAACGACATCCCGCTGAGTGAACAAGAAGTGTATGAGGAGAAGAATCGCCTCCGGCCGAAGCATGAAGAGGTGTTTCAATCGTTGTCCGAGCAGGAGCGTGAGCAGCAGCTGCGTGCATGGGCGCAGGAGAACGTCGTCGAGCGGATCTTGCTTCGACAGGCTGCGGAAGAATACGGGAAGCAGCTTCCGAAACCGTATTTTGATGAGCTCTATGCCTCGCTCTTGGCTGAGCAAGGCGGAGAAGCGGAGTTCCTGCGTCGGCTCGAGACGCATGGATCATCGCTCGTAGAGTTCCGTCAGGAATTCGACCTCCAGCTCTCGATCGAACGGTTGATCGATTCGGTGACAACGGATGTCCCCGCCTTGGAAGATGCGGAACTGCGGAACCAGTATGAATCAGATCCCTCGCGCTATAGAACGCCGGATCTCGTTCGCGCGGGTCACATCGTTCTCTACGTCAACGAGCAACGCTCGCGGGACGAAGCGCTTCGGGGGATCCGTGAGATTCAACAGAAGCTGAACGAGGGGACGGCGTTCGAATCACTCGCTGCCCGGTATTCCGATTGTCCGGAGAATGATGGGGACTTGGGATTCTTTCCCCGCGGGGAGATGGTCGAGGAGTTCGAGAGTGTCGTCTTCGCCATGACGCCGGGCGAGGTCAGCAACGTGATCGAAACACCGTTCGGATTTCATATCGCGAAGCTGTACGAGAAGCGCCCCGGCGCGCAACTCGCGTTCGATGAAGCCAGGGAGTCGATCCGTGAAGGACGCGTTCACGAGTTGAAGGATCGTCTGTTGGAAGACTTTATCGACACCCTCCGCGCGGCAGCAACCATCGTCGAGAAGCCCTGAATCGCCGCATGCTTCAGCCACGCAACAAGCCGCTCAACTCGCTTCTGGTCAAACCCGCCGGTCCGGACTGTAATCTGGACTGCACCTACTGCTTCTACCTCGAAAAGAGCGAACTCTTTTCACCAGGAACTCACCGTATGTCGGTGGAGACGCTGGAGATTCTCATTCGCCAGGCCATGGAACAAGGGGAACCGCATGTCTCGTTCGCCTGGCAGGGGGGAGAACCCACGTTGATGGGATTGCATTGGTTCGAACAGGCGGTTGAATTCCAGAAACAATACGGCGGCGGCAAGTCCGTTGGCAACGGGCTCCAAACAAATGGGCTGCTCCTCGATTCCGATTGGGCGAAGTTCCTGAAGAAGTACGAGTTCCTGGTAGGCCTCTCGATCGATGGTCCACAGCGTATTCATGACACATATCGCGTGACGCGCGGACGGAAGGGTTCTTGGGAAGTCGTTGCCGCGAAGGCGAAGATGTTGATGGCGGAAGGTGTTGAAACAAACGCCTTAACCGTTGTGACCAGCGAATCAGCAGAGCATCCTGAGGAGATCTACGGTTATCTGAAAGCACTCGGATTTCGGTACATGCAGTTCATCCCCTGTGTCGAGGGGAGTGCGGATGATCCGTCGGCTGTGGCTTCGTTCTCCGTCTCGGCGGAAGCGTACGGCCGCTTCCTAGTTCAGATGTTCGACCTGTGGCACAACGACTTCGAGAACGGCCTGCCGACCACCTCTATCCGCTACTTCGATTCTGTCTTTCACAAGTATGTCGGCATGTCCGCCCCAGACTGCACGCTGGGACGCACGTGCGGCACGTACGTTGTCGTCGAGCACAACGGCGACGTATTCTCATGTGACTTCTTCGTTGAGCCAAAATGGAAACTGGGGAATATCGCGACGGACCGTCTTGACGAGATGCTGAATTCAGATCAGCAAACGGCATTCGGCGAATGGAAGGCCGACCTTCCTGAAATGTGCCGCTCTTGCCGCTGGCTTCGGAATTGCTGGGGGGGATGCACCAAGGATCGGATCCGCGATCCGCAGCTGACGGATCCGAACCACTTCTGTCGTTCCTACATGATGTTCTTCGAACACGCCGATCACATTTTTACCGAGATGGCGGTCCGCTGGAAACAGCGTGCGCCCCTCAGACCTGCAGCCTCACCGCGATCATCGGATGGAGGTTAGTGCCGATCAGAGAGGAGGCTCCGCAGGAACATCACGTCGAGCGCGTCCTTTTCACGCTTTGTCTGTTTCATCTTCCACAGGAGTTCGGGAGAAGCGAACGGTATTGCTACACCGCGAATATCGACGACGAGAATCTCAGATGAGGCAGCATCATACGTGATCCCCGCAGCGGAAAGCAAAAGGTCGACAACGATCTCGTCAGCGATTCGGACTACCACATACTGCTCGAGGTCACCATCCCGGAGTTCTCGGACCGCCTTATCGGGGAGCGTCTCAAGCGCACTGCGAACGGCGGCCTGATTGTCCGATGACGCCTCAATGAGAAGATCAATGTCCTCCGTTGCCCGAACAAACCCGGCTTGAATCATCGCCATCCCACCGATAACGATGTACTTCGCCTGACGGACATTCAACTCGTGGCAGAGATGAAGGAGATCGTCTATCGTGGGGGGGCGGGATTCTTTCCCCGTGACATCATCTGGATCGACCATCGTTGACTTTCTTCAAAGGGTTTGAACCGGAGAACTCCTGTGGGAATGAAAGGCTTGCCCAGACGAAGAGCGATGACCAGTTCCAAGAATTGAGCGGCTTGAAGAAGTCCGCCTCCTCGGCGGCGATTTCCAATCGTCTTCATTGAAGTGTGCTGCATGATTCAAGTTACTCGAAAAGGGGGCGAACGGCAAGATGCCAGAGCGCCGCAGGTTACTTCAGGACACTGCGGAAGAACTCCGGGTCATGCTGGATGATGCGCTCGAGGCGCGGACGGGAGATCTGCAGCATCGCAGCGGCGCGGCTCTTGTTCCCGTTCACAAGACGAAGGATCTCGCGGACGAGATGCCGTTCCGTGTGCTCAAGGGTTGCTTCCCGAACCGGCAGACGAAGGATGACGTGATCGCCGGTGGTGACATCGTCGACGGCAAGCATGGGCGGGGGCGCCGGGAGAAAGCGGTTTGTGTGAGCGGCGAGGTCGATGTGTTCGGCATCGATGGTGCTGTCTTCAGTCAGGACGACAGCACGCTCCAGCGCATGCATCAGCTCTCGGACGTTGCCATCCCATCGATGAGTCGAGAGTTTTTCCCGCGCCGCAGGGGTGAGATGTACCAGATCCTTCCCCGAGAGTTCTGCGAACCGGGAGAGGAAATGATTGATCAACAAGGGGATGTCCTCGCGTCGGTCGCGCAGCGGCGGGAGGGAAAGCGGCACGACGTTCAGCCGATAGAAGAGGTCCGAGCGAAACAGGTTGCGCCGGACCAGGTCCGAAAGGTCGCGACTGGTTGCGGCGATGATCCGCGCGCCGACGCGGACATCGTGAACGCCGCCAACCCGACGCATGGACTTCTCTTCCAGCACCTTCAACAACTTCGACTGCACCGCCGGGCTGATATCCCCGATCTCATCAAGGAAGATGGTTCCTTGACCAGCCAATTCAAAGAGCCCAAGCTTCCGTTCTCGCGCATCCGTGAACGCCCCCTTCTCATGGCCGAAGAGTTCCGATTCGAGAAGCGCCTCGGGAAGCGCCGAACAGCCGATCTCGATGAACGGATGTTCACGGTTTGGACTGTTGTAGTGGATGGCCTTGGCGAGCATGCCTTTTCCGGTCCCCGTCTCGCCGAGGATCAGAACGGTAAGAGCGGAATTGCTTGCGACCTTCTGTGCGCGCGCAATAGTTGCCAGCAAGGTGGGGGCTGAACCAACAATGCGGGAAAAATCATATACGCGCGATTGGACATCGATGTAGGTCTGCTGGTCGGCGCGGGCGTCCCGTTCGCGGAGCATCCGCTCGATCAGGTCGTAGAGTCGGTGCTGCTCGATTGGAATGAGAACGAAATCGCGGACGCCCGACTGGATCAGCCGTACCGCGGTTCGATGATCGGGTGTTTCGTTGATTGCCGCGACGACGAGTTGTGGGTGGCGCTGAAGAAGCGCCGGCATCGCGGCGAGCAGCTCGGTGCCTTCGTTCGTCGGTTCGACAATGAGGATGTTCGGCGCCGCGACTGTGCCTCGGCGTGACGTGAGCGACGCGAGCGTCGTCGGTTCGATCTGCACGCCGGTGAATTCACCGGTGAGCTGGCGCACGGATCGGAGCAGCGTTGCCGAAGCGGAAACACCGATGAGGAACGGTATGGAACGGTCTGCAGGCATCGTCACGAAGTGGATCGATCGGAGAGCATCGCGAGGGC
>JBFYQI010000527.1:0-2663 GCA_041302875.1 Ignavibacteria bacterium | reverse complement strand
CTATGACCACTCGTCGCACATTCCTGCGCGCCCTTGGCGTCAGTGCCGTTGCCCCGGCAACATTGCTCATCGGACAAGACAAGCAACCCGAGCTCAAGCGGTCGCGCTTGGAGATGTTGTTTGGAAGTCCGGAGACCGCAACGCCAGCCTACAAACCGACGCCGCTTCTCTGGAGCGATGAAACGATCACCGCGGCCTGGATCGGCCATGCAACCGTCCTGCTGAATTTCTACGGAACAAGGATCATCACCGACCCCGTCTTCTCGGATCGGATCGGACTGAACCTCCTCGGACTAACGACTCTCGGACCGAAGCGGCTCGTTGCACCTGCGCTCACGATCGAAGAGCTCCCGCCGATTGATCTCATCTTGCTTTCGCACGCGCACATGGACCATCTGGACCTCACGTCACTTGAGAAATTTGAGCGGAACATTCCGATCGTGATGGCGAAGAACACGTCAGATGTCGTTGACAACCTGGGGCGGAAGCAGGTCGTGGAAATGGACTGGGGTCAAACGATGCAAGTGCTCGACCTTGAGATCGAAGCGCTTCCGGTGAAGCATTTTGGCTGGCGGTTTCCCTGGGAAGTGGACCGTTCACGCGGCAACTGGAGCGGCAGAAGCTTTAACGCCTATCGCATGAAGAAGAACGGCAAGACGATCGTCTTCGGCGGCGACACCGCGTATCAGGAATACTTCAAGGACCTCGGGGAACGCGGTCATACCGTGGATCTCGCCATCATGCCGATCGGTGCATACGATCCGTGGGTCACGAACCACTGCAATCCGGAAGAGGCGCTCACGATGGCGTCACACATGAATGCGAAGGTCTTCTTCCCGATCCATTGGGGGACATTCATTCAGAGCGATGAACCCACGAACGAGCCGATCGAGCGGTTGCATGCGGCTATTCCAGAGTCGGGGATGGAGCTGGCGCTCAACGCGCATGGAGAAACGTGGACGATGGAACGTTCGATCACGGAAGCGGGGTCTTCGTCCCTGGAATGACTTAACAATTCGGAAACCTTCTCTTAAGGATTCGATGACATTTCCATAATCTCTAGATGATGTCTTGAGGCTATATTAGGCGCATGAAATTGCGCCGTCGCCTTGTCCGTTTTGTTGTTCAATCCCTCCTTTTCGTTGGTGGGCTCGCGGTCGTCTATCTCCTGTTTCAGGATATCGAGACAGAGAAGCTCTTCGCGTCGCTTTCCTCCGTCAGCTGGCGCTTCATCCTCCTGCTTCTTCCCTTCGTTGCCATTGTCGCGCTGGATACCGTTGCCTGGAAAGCGCTTCTGCGCAATCTTGGTCGCGATGTCCCCTCCAAGTCTCTCGCTGCAACACGCGTCGCGACCGAAGCGGTCATTCTGACGCTTCCCGGCGGGCTTCCGCTTGCTGAGACGCTGAAACCCTTCTTGTTGAACCGTGCGGGGAATGTCGACTACCCCACAGGGGCTGCGAGCGTTATCCTGAAGAAATGCTTCATCGCCATCGGGCAGGGAACTTACGTGCTCCTGGCCGCGACGATGGGCTACTTCTTCCTCACGAGCGCGATCGACATGCCGGGAGTGAATGTTGCATTCCTCCTGGGCAGTGCGGGGATCGTCCTGATCACCGTCGGGATCGGCGGCATCATCTTCGTTACGACCAAGGATGGTGTGCGAAAATTCCAGCGGGTTGTACGTGTCCTTCCGGGTCGGGCGTGGAAGGAGTCGTCTTCGGCGGCGATCCAGAAGACGCACGAGATCCTCGGGAAGTTCCGCACATTTCGCCCTTCCGTCATCGCGCGGATCACATGCATCTTCGTCTGCGCATGGATGATGGAAAGCGTCGAGTCGTATCTTCTGCTCTCGTTTCTTTCCCCCGGAGTGCCATTCACGCATGTCCTCCCGATGGAGATCACGGTGTCTCTGGTTCGGGGATTAATGTTCATCGTTCCGGGTGCCGTCGGTGTCCAGGAATTGGGTTACGCCACCTTTCTCGCGTCCATGGGGCTGCCCGATCCGGTGACAACGGCCGCGGCGTTCTCGGTCCTGAAGCGGTCGAAAGAAGCCGTGATTGCTTCGGTGGGATATGCGATCCTTGCTGTTCTGGTTCGCCGGAAGCCGGCAGAGGTCCAGATGCACGTCCAGGTGGAGACGGCATGATGCAACGCATTCTGTTCGTTTGTGGGACATACAACCAGACGACGCAAATGCTGCAGATCGCGGCGGAGTTGCCGGAGTATCGTCATGTCTTCTCGCCCCAGTACGCGGACGGCGTCATGCACGTTCTGCAGCGATTGGGCCTTATCGATTTCACGACCCCGGGGCGCCCGTGGGTGAAGCGAACGACGGAATTTCTCGAACGGCATGGCGTCGAGATCGACTACCGCGGACAACGGGAACCGTATGATCTCGTTCTGCTGCCGACCGATTTGGTTGTCCCGGATATTGTTCAGGATACGCCCACCGTGCTCGTCCAGGAGGGAATGACCGACCCGGAAACACTGATGTTCGAGGTCGTGCGCCGAACGAACCTTCTCCCGCGATGGGTTGCATCCAGCGCCGCATTCGGGCTCAGCGATGCCTATGATGTGTTGTGCGTTGCGAGTGAAGGATATCGGGATCATTTCATGCGGAAGGGCGTTCGTCCCGAGAAGATTCGCGTCACGGGCATCCCGAA
>JBFYQI010000505.1:0-3921 GCA_041302875.1 Ignavibacteria bacterium | reverse complement strand
GAGACACCGCGAGCGAGCATACCATTCTCAAGCGGTTCGAGGAAGGCCGCCCGGGGAGTCCCTGCAAGAAGAAATTCCTCGTCTCCAACACGGAGTTCACGACCGAGCCGATCTGCACCGCGTCGCGTCAGTACCAGAAACTCAAGATCGACCAGTTGCGCGCGAGCGATCTCGCGCCCGAGATCGTGGAACAACGGATCGCATCAGTGATCCAAAAGGCATGTCTCTGTGAAGACCTTGCTGCGGCCGCGTACCTCGGCAACAACACGAACGGAGCATCACAGCATTCCGTCGCCATTTGTCCGGGACCGAACCTCGCGTTCTTCTCCCGCATCGCCTCACTGGAGGAAATGGTCGGATACATCTATGGGCGCGTGCAGGATTTCGTCGATGCAGACCGTCCCCACATGTTCATCAACGAACTGCGGCTGTACGTGGACTACCTTCGTGAGGAGGTCCAGAAACGGCTGGATTCCCTGACCGCGAAGGACTCGAAGCACTTTGCGGGTTTTCGCGAAAATCTCAACGCCGGGATCGCGTACTATCGCGATCTTATTCCAATGATCGCATCGCTCACCGAGCAATGCCGAGCTTCAATGGAAGATCATCTCTCCGCGCTCGAGGCGGAGCTCGCCGACCTCTTGATCCCGAACCCTGCCGAGTCCGCTGTGGCCGTCTGATCGACTCCCATCAGGATCGAGGCACACTTCGTTCCCCGGAACATTCGCCGGCGTCGTCCGTCTTATCCTTTTCCCAATCACGAACCCCCGATCGATCACCTGATCCCCTATGAAATCTCGCGTCCGTTTCATCTCGATCATCGTCATTGTCGTCGCTGCCGCCGGCTATTTCTATTTCTCGCGCGGCGATTCGACCATCGCCGGTCCCGGTACCGGGTCCCGTACTCCCGGCGCCGCCGACCGTTCTACGATCGTCAATGCCGTCGTGTTGACATCGGCCCCCTTTGCCGAACGTATCTCAACCACGGGAACGATCCTCGCGGATGAGGAGGTGGACCTGCGGAGCGAAACGGCAGGACGCGTGATCCAGATCAATTTCAACGAGGGGACGCGCGTGACGAAGGGCCAGCTTCTCGTGAAGACCAATGACGCGGATCTCCAGGCACAGCTCAAGAAGGTCGAGTCGCAGGTCAAGATCGCGACCGACAACGAGGAACGACAGCGGTTGCTCCTGGAGAAGAACCTGACCGCCCGTGAGCAATACGACCTCGCGGTGAACCAGTTGAACTCTGTCCGGGCGGAAAGCATGGCGGTTCGGGCGAACTTGGCGAAGACAGAGGTCCGCGCCCCCTTCGATGGCGTCATCGGCCTGCGGTATGTGAGCGAGGGAAGCTATGTGACGACCAGTTCCCGCATCGCGTCGCTGCTTCGTCTGAGCACCATCAAGGTCGACTTCTCTGTTCCCGAGCGCTTCGCGGCATTCGTCAAGCCGGGAGCCCAAGTGATGCTCCGCGTCCAGGGAACGCGCGATCAGGTTCCCGCATTCGTTTACGCGATCGAACCGAAGATCGATCCCTCCACGCGAACAGTGCAAGTGCGCGCGCGGGCGGAGAATCCCGGCGAACGGCTGAAGGCCGGCGCATTTGCGGAGATCGCGTTGACGGTGAGCATCGACCCGAATGCGCTTCTGGTTCCCACAGAAGCTATCGTTCCGGTCCTGAAGGGACAGCAGGTCTTCCGGTATCAGGACGGGAAAGCACAGAGCATCGACGTCGAAATCGGTACGCGTACTGAACGGAACGTCATCGTCACGAAAGGCCTTGCCGCGGGTGATACCGTCATCGTGAGCGGCATCCTCCAGATCTCGAACGGTTCACGCGTCCGTCTCAACAACGTGAATTGACGGAGCCTGACCCCATGAGTCTCTCATCCGTCAGCATCAACCGCCCCGTCCTGGCGATCGTCATGTCGATCGTCATCGTCGTCTTCGGCATCATCTCCTTCACGTTCCTCGGTGTGCGCGAATATCCCGCCATCGATCCCGCAGTCATAACCGTTTCTACATCGTACACCGGCGCGAATTCCGACGTCATCGAATCGCAGATCACCGAGCCGCTCGAGGAATCCGTCAACGGGATCGCAGGGATCAAGTCGATCACCTCGACAAGCCGCGAGGGATCGAGCAGCATCACCGTCGAATTCAATCTGGAAGTTCCGCTGGAAGAAGCGGCAAACGACGTCCGTGATCGCGTCTCGCGCGCCATGCGCAACCTCCCCGCCGACGCCGACCCTCCGATCGTTACCAAGGCGGACGCGAATCAGAGCCCCATCGTCATGATCAACCTGCGCAGTGACACGCGCAATCTGCTCGACTTGACCGACGCGGGGATCAATATTTTCAAAGAACGCCTGCAGACGATCCCCGGTGTCAGCGAGGTCCGCATCTGGGGAGAGAAGCGCTACTCGATGCGTCTCTGGATGAACCCGGCACTCATGGCCGCGTACGTCATCACCCCGCAGGATGTTCGTCTGGCGCTCCAACGCGAGAACGTCGAACTGCCGACCGGACGTATTGAAGGCGATGCAACGGAACTGACGGTGCGCACGACCGGACGGATGTCGACGGTCGAGGATTTCAACAACATGATCATCCGCGAATCGAACGGACGGATCATTCGAATGCGGGATATCGGCGAGGCGCTGCTCGGACCGGAGAATGAGCGATCCATCCTGAAACGCGACGGCGTCCCGATGATTGCTATCGTCATCGTTCCCCAGCCCGGGTCCAACAACATCGCGATCGCGGACGAGGTGAACGGTCGGCTGGAACAGATCCAGCGAACCCTCCCGGCCGACCTGCACGTTGACATCTTCTTTGACGCCACCAAGTACATTCGCCGGTCGATCGCGGAGGTCGAAGAGACCATCTTCATCGCGTTCACGTTGGTGGTCATCATCATCTTCCTCTTCCTGCGCGACTGGCGCGCAACGGTCATCCCGGTCCTAGCGATCCCCATCTCGCTCATTGGCTCGTTCTTCATCATGTACGTGATGGGTTTCTCGATCAACATTCTGACGCTCCTCGGCATCGTTCTCGCCATCGGACTCGTGGTCGACGATGCGATCGTCGTTCTGGAGAATATCTATTCGAAGATCGAGGATGGACTCCCGCCGATCGAAGCGGGAAAGGAGGGCGCGAAGGAGATCTTCTTCGCCGTGATCTCGACCACGGTGGTGCTGATCGCGGTCTTCATGCCGATCGTGTTCCTGCAGGGGCTCACCGGACGGTTGTTCCGTGAATTCGGATTCGTCGTGGCCGGTTCGGTCGCCATCTCCGCATTCGTCGCATTGACATTGACCTCCATGCTTTCCACCCGTCTGCTCCGCCACGAGAACAAACACAGCCGATTCTATCAGTGGAGTGAACCGTTCTTCGTCCGCTTGAACTCGATGTATCGCTCTTCGCTCGACGCGTTCATGAAGCATCGTTCGTTGAGCCTTGTGGTGATGGGCCTCGCCGTCGCAGTCATCATCGGCCTCGGCAGCCTGCTGAAATCCGAACTCGCACCGCTCGAGGACCGGAGCCGGCTCCGGATCTCAGCCACCGCCCCGGAAGGAGCGACGTTTGAATATATGTCGCAGTACATGGAGAGCATGCTCACCACAGTCCAGGCGTCGGTGCCGGAACTCGAGGCCGCATTGACGCTGACCGGCATGGGGGGACCGAACAGCGGCTTCCTCAACGTCTCGCTCGTCCCGCCGCAAGAACGAAGGCGCACGCAGCAGGAGATCAGCGACGCCCTCGCGGTCCAGATCCGCCCCATGACGGTCGCACGTGCCTTCGTGTCTCAGGACCAGACCATTGGCAGCAGCCGGCGCGGCGGATTGCCGGTCCAGTTCGTCATTCAGGCCCCCAACTTCGACAAACTGAAGGAAGTACTTCCGAGGTTCCTCGCCGAGG
>JBFYQI010000531.1:0-3371 GCA_041302875.1 Ignavibacteria bacterium | reverse complement strand
ATCGCGCAGAAGC
Source organism: Ignavibacteria bacterium (assembly GCA_041302875.1). GTDB lineage: Bacteria > Bacteroidota > Ignavibacteria > UBA10030 > UBA10030 > JAKAJH01. The sequence goes on along the minus strand of JBFYQI010000531.1, from coordinate 3,358 downwards.
GGCCGTTCGGCATTGCGGATCTGTATGCGTTGAAGGGCATTGCGTCGCCGCAGTTCTCGCCGGACGGGAAACAGATCCTGTTTTCGGTGACAGAGAGCTTTCTGAAGGAAGGCAAAACCAACTCCGAGATCTATGTCATGAATGCGGATGGGAGCGGACTTCGCCGGTTGACGAACAATCCCGCTGCTGATTACTCGCCGTCGTGGATGCCGGACGGGAAGTCGACCCTATTCATCTCGACGCGAAAAGAAGGAGCGCAGGTATGGCGCATGCCGGTCGATGGAGGAGAGCCGGAGCAGATCACGCACATCTCCACGGGGATCGGCAGCCTGACGGTGGCACCCGATGGCAAGGGATTTCTCTTCTCGAGCGAAGTGTATCCGGAATTCGGTGCCGATGATGCGAAGAACAAGGAAACAGATGAAGCGCGGCAGAACGGTCCGATCCAGGCCCACATGGCGGACAAACTGTTGTACCGTCACTGGACCTCCTGGTTGGACGGCAAGAACACGCACACCCTCTATTTCGACCTTGCGACAAAGAAGCATGTCGACCTGACGCCCGGAGATCACGACGCGCCGGGATTCGGAATGGGAGAAGCCGCTTTTTCTCCCGACGGGAAGGAAGTGTGTTTCGTCTCGAACCATGACGAGCGGGAGGCGGAATCGACGAACAAAGACCTGTTCCTTGTCGGTCTTGGCGGCGGAGCGGGCAAGAACATCACCGTTGTGAATCAGGCATGGGATGATACGCCGCTCTATTCTCCCGACGGCAAGTGGATCGCGTATCGACTTCAGCTGCAGCCGAAATACGAGGCGGACCTCTGGCGTCTCGCGGTCATTGACCGGAAGACGGGGCAGCGGGACATTCTGACGGAAGGGCGGTTCGACAACTGGGTCAACGCTCTTCGCTGGTCGCCCGATTCAAAGTCCATCTACTTCAGCGCTGATGTGCAGGGGCATGTCCCGGTGTACCGGATCGAACTTGCAACCAAGAAGATCACACTCGTGGTCGATGCGAAGACGATCGACGATTTCGTCATCGCACCGGATGGAAAGTCTATCGCCTATACGCGTCGCGCGGTTGGAGAGCCGGTCGAGCTGTGGCGCGCATCGATCGAGAAGGGGGTCGCTGCCAAGCCGCAGAGACTGACCTTCTTCAATAAGCCGGTCGAAGATGCGATCGATATTCGTCCCGCCGAGGAGATGTGGATCCAATCGCCGACGGGAAAGAAGATACATACGTTCGTTGTGAAACCGCACGGGTTCGACCCGAACAAGAAGTATCCGCTCATCCTGAACGTGCACGGCGGTCCGCAGTCACAATGGGCGGATGCGTTCCGGGGCGACTGGCAGGTGTATCCGGGCTCGGGGTATATCGTCGCCTTCCCGAATCCGCACGGATCGACCGGATACGGACAGGAATTCACCGCAGCCATTTCGAAGGATTGGGGCGGGAAGGTATATGAAGATGTCATGGCAGTTGCGGATGCCGTTGCGAAGCTCCCGTATGTCGATGCCGAGCGGATGGGAGCGATGGGATGGAGTTACGGCGGCTACATGATGATGTGGTTGGAAGGACACACGACGCGCTTCAAGGCGATCGCCAGTATGATGGGCGTGTACAATCTGAAGGCGATGCACGGTGCAACGGAAGAGCTCTGGTTCCCGGAATGGGATCTGGGAGGTGCGCCGTGGGAGAGCGATCTGTATGAGAAGTGGTCCCCCAATAGGTTCGTGAAGAACTACACGACGCCGTGTCTCGTCATTACGGGGGAGCGAGATTACCGTGTTCCCTACACGCAGAGCCTGGAGTTCTTCACCGACCTGCAGAAGATGAACGTGCCGTCGCGTTTGATCGTCTATCCGAACGACGGGCACTGGCCGAGCGGAGTCAAATCGATGCCGCTCTATTATAATGCGCACCTGGATTGGTTCCACCGATATCTCGGCGGCGGTCCGGCGCCGTATGACATGACCAAGATGGTCCGGAATCAGGCATTCGAATGATCGAGTATTTGCTGACGTTCTTCTCTTCGTTCGCGCACACGGTGGGGATGTGGGTCCTCGAGTTGTTGGCGAAGATCCTCCCCGCCGAGCGTGTGCCATGGGTGTTGGCGGACCCTATCGGATTTCTGGCGATCATTACAGCGTTGTTGCTGCTGGTAGAATTTGCGCGGAAGGTCGCGTGGGTGCTGGTCGCGACGGCGTGGGTGTTGCTGCTGGTGCGGATCGTGATGGAGGTGGTGCGAGGGTAGGGCGGAGTTATCCTTAAGACGGTCGAGGGTTCCCTTCTGCGCTGTTCTATCAGGTCCGAAGGGAACCCTCCTCGATGAATTGCTCACCAGCGTTCTTGCAAGATCATCATCCTTCTCCGTTGACGCAAGCAAATTCCTCCTGCACTTCTGGTAAATCGCAAACTTATCCTGGGATGTGCGTCAGTCCTTCCGCCATCGTGCATCCGCTCAATCCCACGGCGCCGACAACCATTCCCAGAATCCCCAACCCCACCAGCACGTACCCAACCACCTTGTTGATCGTGATGAATCCCTGCTCCGTCACCTTCTCTTTGAAGATGCGCGATATGGCGATGAGCGTGGTGAACCAGAGGAACGATCCAAGGAAGACGCCCCCCACGAGCAACGTGACCCCAAGGTTCGTCTCGATGATCGATTGAATGCCGAAGCCGGAGAACGCGGCAACGAAAGCGAACATCGTCATCGGATTCGTCAACGCCAATGCAAAGGTCGAAACGGCCACCGGAAGATGACCGTCCGTCCATCGCTGATTCGCCTTGGTTTTCGGCGGGGTTCGGACCGAGTGTATGCCGAGGAGCACAAGCAGCGCACCCCCCACCAGCCGAATGCTGGCTTGATGCTCAACGATGAAGTTGGCGACAAGAGTGACGCCGAATGCCGCGAACAATCCGTACACAACATCAGCCAGCGCCGCACTTATTCCGATAAGCAATCCGCCGCGTGCTCCGTACGTGAGCGTTCTGCGGATACACATGATCCCGACCGGTCCCACCGGCGCCGCCAGCGAGAATCCGATCGCGATCCCTTTGATGAGTGTGATGATTTCCACCTGCCGAAGACCCCCTTCGCGTGTTATTGAAGTTTGAACCGGACCCGCAAAACGCCGTCGGCGTGATCACTGGACACGATCTTAAATGTGCCGATCGCTGCGGTCGATGTCGCATGGACGCCGCTGCACGGACAGGCGTCGTACTCACCGATCGTGATGATGCGAATCGTATCGCCCGCTTCCTCGGGGAGCCGGGAGAGATTGAACCGCTGTGCTGCTGCTTCCCGCGGAAGGATCACTTCGCGAACAGGGAGATCGGAGGCAATGACCTC
>JBFYQI010000491.1:0-3384 GCA_041302875.1 Ignavibacteria bacterium | reverse complement strand
TTGCTCCTCGCCGGGACCATCGCCGGAGAGGACATGCAGTTCATGGTCTTTGCCTAGTTCCTGCAAAACTTCCTCGATCCGTTCACGATAGCGGGTCTCGAATCCGAATGACCCGCGCGGCTTGCGATTGAACGCGAGATGCACCCGGGTTGAATCGAATCGTTCTTCTTCGGAAGAACCGATGAATGATGCAGACCCCAGCCGCACCTCGATATCGCCCACCCGGCCGCACACTCCCTTCCCTTCCGATTCCTCAAAGGCCTCAACGGTCGTCGTGCTGGGGACGGCAAGCGCATCCACGATCGACCGACTCAACGGGTGTGCCGAGTTCGCCGCGAGAGACGCGACGAGCGTTCGTTCTTCCTCGGACAGAGGCGTTCCTTCGAACTGCAGCGTCTTCGTCTTCGTTGCCGTCAGCGTCCCCGTCTTGTCGAAGATGACCGTATCCACCCGGGCGAGGGATTCCACGACAGCGGCGTTCTTGAAGAAGAGCTTCCGGCGTCCGAGGATCCGCATCGCCGTTCCGAATGCGAAGGGTGCTGCGAGCGACAGTGCGCACGGACAGGCAACGATCAGGACCGCGGTGACCGCATCCAGCGTCCGGCTCGCATCCACCTGCATCCAGATGATCGCGGTGACGGCGGAGATGAGGAGAATTCCGATCGTGAAGTACTTCCCCGCCGTGTTCCCCAACGTCATCAGTCGGGTCTTCCCTTCACCCGACCGGGGCCAGGAATCCCAGACTTGAGCCAGCGAGCTTTGCGAGATTTCACGAACGAGTTCCACCTCTGCCGCGACGCCTGCGATACGTCCGCCGGCATGCAGCAATGCCCCTCGTTCCTGTGCGACGGCGTGTTGCTCTCCTGTCACGAAGCTGTAATCGACATCGGTTCGTTCACTCATGAGCACGCCATCGGCCGGAAGGACCTCCTGATTCCGGAGCAGCACGCGATCCCCCGGCTTGAGCGAGGTCACGGACGCCTGCGAAGCAACTCCATTGCGCAGGACGGTCACCGCGAGCGGAAGATACGCTTCGTACCTGCGATCAAAATTCAGCTGTTCATACGTCTTGATCTGAAAGACGCGACCGATCAGGAGGAGAAACACCAGACCGGTGAGAGAATCAAAATACCCCGGTCCATATCCGAGGAGTACGTCGACAACGCTGCGCAGGAAGACGATGGCGATCCCGAGCGCGATGGGGACGTCGATATTGATGATCCGTTTCGCGAGCCCGCGGACCGCTGATGTGAAGTAGATGCTGGCGCTGTAGAACGTTACCGGAATGGAGAGGATCAGATTCAGGTAATAGAAGAACGTGCGTGATTCTGCCTCCGCCGTGCCGGATGAAAGATATTCCGGCAGACTGAACAGCATGATGTTTCCGAAGCAGAATGCCGCAACGCCGACGCGGATGTAGAGCGACCGGTCGACCTTCTCCTCGGGAACATCCGTGAGTGCGCTCAGGTTCAGCTCAGGTTCATACCCAAGCGATGCGAGGAGTTCGACGACCCGGCGAAGCGTTGTTTGCCCGGGATGAAAGCGCACCGTTACGCGCTTCTTGAGGAATTCCGTGCGGCTTCCGCGAACGCCCGGATCAAGCCGTTGGAGGTTTTCGAGGAGCCAGATGCAGGAGCTACAGTGCATCTGCGGGACACGGAGGCGAACGACTGCCATTTCCGGTCCGTACCGTTCCACAAGGCCCTCGGCAACCGCTGGATTGTCGAGGTATTCACACCGTCCGGTCTGGCGCAAGGTCGAAACACGGCCTGGCGTGTTTTCGATCTGATAGTAATCGCACAGCTGATTACGGGACAAGATCTCATAGACCGCCCTGCAGCCGTGACAGCAGAACACCTTGCCGTCAAACTCGACCGGGTCGGAACCCGCCACGGCGCCGCAGTGGTAGCATACTGCGGGGCGATCGGAGGATTGCGACAGTTCGCTCATCGGATTATCGGACGGAGCAGGTGTTGTTGAGAACGCCGGCCTTCTCGATCTCCACGGAAACTCGATCTCCGTCCTTGAGATAGACCGGAGGTTTGCGGAAGACCCCGACGCCATGCGGCGTTCCGGTCGAGATGATATCCCCCGGTTCCAGTGTGATCCCCTGCGTGACGAACGAGATCAATTCCGGGATCTTGAAGATCATTTCGCTCGTGTTGGAGTCTTGGAAGACCACGTCATTTACAAGACAGCGGATCCCAAGCGCGTGCGGATCGGGAACTTCGTCCGCCGTGACGATCGCCGGTCCCATCGGGCAGAATGTATCGAGCGACTTTCCCCGGATCCATTGTCCATCCCCAAATTGAAGATCCCGCGCGGAGACATCATTCACCGGGAGATAGCCCAAGACGCAGGACATTGCATCCTGAAGAGATACGCGTTGTGCCCGCTTAGCGATCACGACGCCCAGTTCGGCTTCAAAATCCACTTTCCGCGTCAGCGCGGGATCCCACACGATCGACGCACCTGGCCCCGTGATTGCGCTCGGCAATTTGCAGAAGAGCACCGGGTTCTTCGGCGGTTCAGCACCTTGTTCCCGGCAGTGATCCATGTAGTTCATTCCGACCGCCACAATCTTCGAGGGATCGGGCATCGGGGCTTTCAATTCAACATGATCAACGGGAAGAAGCACGCCATGCGAGCGAAGCTCCTCCATCCCCACTTGACCCACCTTGTCGATATTCGCCAGGAGGCCGGTCAATGTCCCCAGCGGGTCAGTTGCTTCGGACAGAAAGGTCCGCAACGTCCCCTTTCCTGGGACCGCACCCCCGAACACGTGAAAGAGAGCGGGGACGTCCAGGATGATCTCGTTTCGCAAGATTCCAAACGACGGATGTTGATGATGGACAAACGAAACAAGTCTCATGGGCAGAAGATCCGGGATCGATCCGGAGCGGTCGTTGATGTGTGAATGGAGGCAGGCGGTGAAACGCGATGGGTCGGCTTCAGATCGCGCTCGGGCACAAACGGATCACTTCGAGAGCACGCGACCGATGAGGTCCAGAAACGCATTCGGGCGGAACGGTTTTTGGATGAAACCGTCGCAGCCCGAGCAGTCGAAGCGGCGTTTGATATCATCCTCGGCATACCCGGACGAAAGGACGATGCGAGCGGCGGAGCTCATCTGTTTCAATCGCGTGGCAACCTCGGCCCCGTTCATATTCGGCATCGAGAGATCGACGATCACCATCGAGACAGACTCGGCATTATTCTTGAAGAGCTCTATCCCCTGCGGACCGTCCTCCGCGGCGAGCACTTTGGCCCCCATGCTGTCCAGAATATCGGCCAGGACGTCGCGCGTTGGCTCCTCATCGTCGATGAGCAGGAAGGTCTTTCCGGTGAGGTCGGAAACAGAGGTAGAGCCAAAGGGAGTTGAGG
>JBFYQI010000166.1:0-10453 GCA_041302875.1 Ignavibacteria bacterium | reverse complement strand
CACATGATGCGCGATCGGAAGGACCGTGAACGCACCGAACCCCAGCATCGCCCACACCACAAAGAGGCTTGAGAGACTCATCAAAAACGGAGTCGGCTCGACCCAACCAAGGTCGACAAGCCGAAATTTGAATGACACATCTCCGAGAATGGGGATGAGCGCGGCGATCGTCAGCACGGCTGATTGCCCCCGGTAAGTGCTCCCGAGTTTGATCGACGACCAAACGAGCATGACCGTGCCGATCATAAACATGATGTACGAGTACACACTGAGAATCCAGATCACAGGGCCGTGCGTCCCCACAAGGAGGTCGCCCACAAGGGTCTCTCGCACGCTCCACGCCGCCCACGCCAGACGATGCCAGTCATTTGTGAACGCAGCGAGAATGACGAAGACGGGAAACGCGTACAAAAGAGCGAGACGTATGGTACTCAGCGATCGATTCCGCACTGCGAATTGGATACCGAACGAACACCATGCCGCCCCCAGTGTGGAGAAACCGACCGAGGCAGCCTTCATCAACCAGAGTTTGGACTCCGGATCAGCGATGAGCGGCTGCAGCGCCGACGTTGCGGCCCAGATCCCTGCACCGATGTTGAGCATCACGAACGGCCTGCGGCCGGGGACGTCGGTCGCACGTGAAACCAGGAGAGCGACCGTCCATGTGACGACCGCCGAGATCCAAAGACCGATCTGATATGCAAGCGCGAGATGAAGATCCATACGTTATCGGGAACGGGCGAAGTGATAATACGCCGCACATGCCCCCTCGGAGGAGACCATGGGCGCTCCCAGCGGGTGCTCCGGCGTGCAGGACGTGCCGTATGCAGGACAATCCGCAGGCTTCTTCAACCCTTGCATGATCTGCCCCGCAATGCAGACCGTTGACTCGTGCGTTCGAATGGCGCCGACATCGAACCGCCGCTCGGCATCGAAGGCCACGAAGCGCTCCTGAAGACAGTAGCCGCTTTGCGGGATGACGCCGATCCCGCGCCACGCGCGGTCGGAGACGGCGAAGACCGTACGGAGCAGATCCTGCGCTTGCCGGTTTCCTTCCCTCTGGACCGAACGGACGTATTGATTCTCAACGACTGCGCTCTTCGCCTCGAGCTGCCGGACAGTCATCAGGATCCCCTGGAGAATGTCGACCGGCTCAAATCCGGTGACCACAATGGGAACGCGATACCGTTCCGTCAGCGGTTCGTATTCGTGGTATCCCATCACTGTGCAGACATGACCGGCGGCGAGGAATCCCTGTACCCGATTCGCCGGCGACGAAAGGATCGCCTCCATCGCCGGAGGGACGAGGACATGAGAGACCAGAACGGTGAAGTTCTTCAATCCCAGCTTTTCGGCCTGGAGTATCGCCGTCGCATTTGCGGGGGCCGTTGTCTCAAAGCCGACCGCAAAGAACACGATCTGTTTTTGTGGATTCGCTTTCGCCAGATCGACCGCCTCCAGCGGAGAATACACAACACGGACATCGCCGCCGCGCGCCTTCACGCTCAGGAGGTCAAGCTCCGAGCCGGGTACGCGCAACATGTCGCCGAAGGAGGTGAAGATCACCTCGGGACGCGCGGCGATCGCGACCGCCTTGTCGATCAGTTCGAGCGGCGTCACGCACACGGGACACCCGGGACCGTGGACAAGTGTGATCGAAGGAGGAAGCAGTCCGTCGATCCCTGTCTTCACGATCGTATGTGTTTGTCCGCCGCAGATCTCCATGAGCGTCCACGGCTGCGTGGTGACCGCATGGAGTTCCCGGATGAGCTTCCGAACGCTTTCGGCGTTTCGGAATTCTTCAACGAATTTCATGACTGTGCAATATCACAGAAGGAAGGACAAATAGCAATCGGGAGGGCGGTCGCGTCCAGCAGCGGGATTGGACACGGGGCAGGCATTCGATCGTCGTTACATGCTGTTCATTCTGGTTCCGCCTCCCCCATCTCGTTCAGCATTCTGATCGTCTCCAGTGCCTCCGCTTCGTCCAGCTTGTTCAGCGCGAAGCCGACATGAACGATCACATACTCCCCGACGACGGCATCGGGAACAAGTTCGAGGCAAATATCCTTCCTCACGCCGCCGAAACTGACCTTTGCCATCAGCGGTTGCGAGCCGGCTTCAATATGTTCGATTCGACCTGGAAGAGCGAGACACATAGGAAAAGCAATTCGTGATTTTTGAATGGTGATTGTTGAATGATGAGTTGTGATTTGCGATTTGTGACCGTTTAATCAACCATCGAGTCTTTTCTGGCGGAGGATCGCACCGTATGCCTGTCCGAGCGCAATACCGCCGTCATTCGGGGGGACGCGCTGGTGCCAATAGGGCCGGAATCCTTCTTCGCGCAACCGGGAAATCGTCCGTTCGGTCAGCAGTGCGTTCTGAAAACAACCACCGCTAAGCGCGACACGTTCCAACCGGATCTTGCGCGCCGCTGCAACGATGGACTCTGCGAGCGCCCAATGAAACTTCAACGCAATTTCAGGGAGAGAGATTCCCGCCTCCGTGTCACTGAGAATCTGCCGAATCATCGGTTCCCAATCAAGAACAATCGGCGTGCGGGATTCGTCCATGGTGAGCGCATACGGGGCTGATTCCCATGCACGCGTCGGCGGACACTCGAGCGCGCGATATTCCAATTCCATCGCGGCCTGCCCCTCATGCCGGACGGTCTGCCGCAGTCCCGCAAGCGCAGCCACCGCATCGAACAACCGTCCCACACTCGACGTCCATGGCGCATTGACCCCCTTCTCGATCATCTGAAACAAGAGCTCGTCATCCTTCCTTTTGACTTTTGACTTGTGGCTTTTGACTTGATCTCCAGCAACTCCCCCTTCCCAACTCCGAATTCCGAGTTGACTCAACATTCCCACCGCGCTTCTCCTCGGTTCTTTCACCGCCGCGTCTCCCCCAGGAAGTGGAAAGGTTCGCACATGCGCGATTCGTTCGAATCCATGCGGCCCGACGCGGAGAAATTCCCCGCCCCAGATCGTGCCATCCTCGCCATATCCCGTCCCGTCCCAGGCAACTCCCAGGACCTCCCCGCGCAGATCATTCTCCGCCATGCAGGAGAGGATGTGCGCATGATGATGCTGGATGGCGATGGGGGCATCGTGCATCATTCGGGCTTCCTTCGTCGCGATGTAGTCCGGATGCAGGTCGCACGCGACGATCGTTGCCGGCGCATCGAAGAGCGATTGCAGATCATGCGTCACTCGACGAAACGCATTCAGCGATTCCGCCGTTTCCAGATCTCCAATATGCTGACTGATGAACGCATTACCGCCGGAGACCAGCGTGACCGCATTCTTCAGATGCGCACCGACGGCGAGTACCGGCTCGTGATCCTCCGCAATCGGAAAGGGGATCGGCAACGGCGCATAGCCGCGCGCGCGCCGAAGGACCAATTCCCGGCCCGCGACGATTCGCACGACCGAGTCGTCGACGTGCCGCACGATCGGACGGTCGTGAACAAGAAACAGATCAGCGATGCCGCCCAACCGTTCGAACGCCTCCTGCTCGTCAATGCAGATGGGCTCATCAGACAGATTTCCGCTCGTTGCGACAACCGGAAATCCCAGCTCGTACATCAGCAGATGATGCAGCGGCGTGTACGGGAGCATGAGACCGAGCGTCGGGTTGGAGGGGGAAACACTAGGAGCAATTGCGAATTGCGGATTGTACCCGCCTGCCTGCATCGATCCATTGCGGCGGGCAGGGATTGCGGATTGTTGGACAAACTTCAGTTTGTCTCCATGCTCCAATCCCCCCTCCCGCCGCTTCAAGATCACGATCGGCGATTCAGCGGACGTCAGGAGCCGCTCTTCCGCATCGCTGATCTCGCAGAGTTCGCGGGCGATAGCAAGGGAAGGAACCATGACCGCCAGCGGTTTTTCCTCGCGGCGCTTCCGCTCACGCAATCGCTGCACCCCCGGTTCATTCCGCGCATCCACCATCAGATGGAATCCGCCGAGCCCCTTCACCGCAACGATCTCTCCCCGCCGGATCGCCACTACAGCCTCCCTCAACCCCGCCTCCCCAATATCGACTCCGTTCCCCTTTACACTTACTCTCCCTTTCCCCGCTTCCCCGTTTCCCCGTTTCCTACTTTCCACCCTGGGTCCGCAAACCGGACACGCATTCGGCTGCGCGTGGAATCGCCGGTTCTCGGGATCACGATACTCCGCTTCGCATTCCGGACACATTGGGAACTTCTTCATCGAGGTGCGAGGTCGATCATACTGCAAGCGCTCTATTATAGAGAAACGGGGTCCTCAGTTGGTGCAATTGGTGAAGGGATACCGATAGCGGCGGTTGGTCGGATCGAACATCTCCCGCAAACAATCGGGGCAAGTCGCGATATCGGGAAGGATCAGGACGCTTTTCGTCCCCCCTTCCGCGCTCTCGCGAATCTCGAATGTCCGGAATCCGATGGCGTCGAGGAAGGCGTGCTCGAAACTCTGGATGCTCGCGCGCGGCGGGATGTCCGTTCGGACGCGTCCGATGAATGTCTTGAGGCGATCTTCGGTCCCCTCCGCCTCAATGAACACCCCTTGCGCGGTGTTGGAAACCCATCCGGTGAGCGAGAGTTCGCGTGCCAGGCGGTAGACGAAGGGACGGAAGCCGACCCCCTGAACGGCGCCGCGGATGACGATGCGCACGCGCATGATGGATCAGGACCGTTCGAGCATCGCACCGACGTATTCGACAGCTTCGGCGACGCCGGTTCGTGCGGCGGGAGACAGGTCTTCAGAGAGATCGAACTCCCGCGCGGGAATTCCGATCACATGCGCCTGGCGGGGAGCATGCCCATAGAGGTCTCGTGCAAGGGAGAGAAGCGATGTGGGAGAAAGGGAATGCGAGCGCACCATGCGAGCGGGGATGTGATCGACGGGTTCTGCATACACACGATCTGCGGTCGCGTCTGCATCGACGAAGAAGACGCGGTCGACCTCGGCGATGTCGTGCGCCAACTCCGGGGTCAGTTGGTGGACCGACAGGCAGCGCAGGGCCGGATGGCGCTTGGCAAGTTCTTCCGCCACGCGGACGCCGGCCGCATCATCGCCGCGGAGTGTGTTGCCGTAGCCGATCACCAATGCCGAACGGAAGTTGTTTGCGTCAGAAGACATGTCGCTTTTCTTTGTGCTCTTTAAACCAAGCCAACCACTGACTCACGATCGCGTGACTGAATCGAGGAGGCTTCCATTTGCATCGAACAATTCCACGTGCAGCGGCATTTGGCCGAGGGCGTGCGTGGAGCAGGAGAGGCACGGATCGTAGCAGCGGATGCCGGCTTCAACCCGGTTCAACATTCCTTCCGTGATCTTCCCTTTCTTTCCGTCGATGAAGTGGGCTGCGATCTGATGCACCGTGCGGTTCATCGCAATGTTGTTCTGCGCCGTTGCGATGATGAGGTTCGCCTGCTGGATCACACCGTCCTTGTTCACCTTGTACCGGTGGAACAACACGCCGCGCGGCGCCTCGCAGAATCCGACACCTTCCGTCCGGTTGATCGATGCCTGCGACCGAATGGTCGTTCCAAGGATCGCCGGGTCGTTGAGCAGCTGCTCGATCTTCTCAACAGCGAACAACATCTCGATGCACCGCGCGTAGTGATAGTAGAACGAGTTGTTCACGACGCCCACGTTGCCGCTCAATTTCTTGAAGACCTTGCGTTCCTCTTCTGCTTCCGGCGTTTCGATGAAATCGCAGATGTTCACGCGCGCCAGTGGACCGACCCGATACATGCCGTCCGGATACCCAAACTGCTTGAAGTACGGAAACTTCAGCCATGACCACGATTCGACCGCCTCGCCGAAATACTCTTCAAACTTCTTGGGATCGAGCTTGTCGGCGATGGTGTTCCCGTTGCCGTCCATAATGCGCAGGAACCCATCGTAGTACTCAAGCGCGCCATCCTTCGACACCAATCCGACGAACAGCGACCGGAAGTTGCCGAACTCCGTGATCTCGTTCTTGTACTTCGCGTGGACCTTCTTGATCGTATCGAGTGCGATGCCGACGGTCTGTCGCGCCTCGGGGATCCACGCCAGCATGCGGTCTCTGTTCTCCGCCGTCAGCGGGTCCCGAACGCCGCCGGGAACGGTCCAGGGCGTATGGATCTTCCTGCCGCCGAGGATCTCGATCACTTCCTGACCGAATTTGCGGAGGCGGATTCCCTTGAGGGCGAGCTCCTTGTCGTGGCCGATGAGACCAAAGACGTTGCGCGTCGCGGGATCAGAATCGAATCCGAGGAGAAAATCGGGGGAGGAGAGGTGGAAGAAGCTGAGGGCATGCGACTGGAGCCATTGCGCGAGGGTCAACATGCGGCGAAGTTTCTCGGCCGTTTCGGGGATCTCGACGGCAAGGATGTCATCTCCCGCCTTTGCGGAAGTGACGAGATGGCTTGCGGGACAGATGCCGCAGATGCGGGACGTGATGCCGGGCATCTCCCACATCAACCGGCCTTCCGTGAATTTCTCGAATCCGCGGAATTCGTTGACATGGAAGCGCGTCTCGGCGACGTCGCCGTTCGGTTGCAGCGCGATCGTGATCTTCGCGTGCCCCTCGATGCGGGTCACGGGGGAAATCGTAATAGTCTTTGTCATGGGGTCGTCCTCAATATCAACCGTAGCGGAGATAGGCCGGCGACATCGTCGGCTTCTCGCCCTTCAATAATCCATCAACCGCCTGCCAGATCTGATCGGCCGTCGGCGGGCATCCGTGCAGATACGCATCCACCGGGATGATCTCATGCAGCGGCTTGGCCACCTTGAGGAGTTGCGCGATGGTCACATACTCATTCGGCACATGCGCCGATTTGTCTGCCAGTTCCAGATACGCGCGCTTCGTCACTTCGTCGAGCGGATACGTATTCCGCATCGCGGTGACGTTCCCCGTCGTCGCGCAATCGCCGAACGATACCACGAACTTCGCGTTCTTGCGGATGATGTGGGCCAGTTCCTCATTCTCGGAATTGGTCACCGATCCCTCCACGAACACGACATCGACATTCGCGGGGAACTCCTTCACATCGGCGATCGGCGAATAGACGAGTTCCATCCGGTCGGCCAATTCGACCAGCCGCTCGTCCATGTCCAGGAATGACATGTGGCATCCCGAACATCCTCCCAGCCATGCTGTTGCTACTCGTGGTTTGCTCATGGTCACGTCTTCTCGAATTAGTCGTTGTCTTCCGGTTGTTGGACCCACTCCCGCTTGTTCCGTGCGGTCACGAGGAATTTCAGGAATCCCCGTTCTTTCTGCATCTCGCCGATGGTCGCACCCTTCTCGAAGAGCGCGCCGGTCGGACAGACGCGGACGCACTTTCCGCACGACGTGCAGCTGTCCGATTCGCCCCACGGCTGATGCATGTCCGCGACGATCTCGCAGTCGATGCCGCGCCCCGCAACATCCCACACGTGCGCCCCTTCGACCTCATGACACACGCGGAGACATCGGGTGCAGAGCACGCACCGGTTGCGGTCCATGACGAAATCCTTGTGCGTCGCATCGAGCGACTTGTGCGGGAAGAGATACGGGAACCGAACGTGGTCGAGTCCCACTTCGTATGCGAGATTCTGAAGTTCGCAGTACGAATTCACCACGCACACGGCGCACTGATGATTGCCTTCGGACGCAAGGAGTTCAACGATCATCCGGCGGTATTTCTTCAACCGGTCGGTGTTGGTGTGGATCACCATGCCCTCGGCCGGCTTGGTCGTACACGAGGTCGCCAGCTTGGACCATCCCTCCACTTCCACCATGCATAATCGGCAGGCGCCGACCGCACTGAGCCCTTCCAGGAAGCAGAGCGTTGGAATATGGATCTTATGTTCGCGAGCGACCTGCAACAATGTTTGATCATCCTGGGCGCTCAGCTGTTGTCCGTCGATGGTAATCGTGACGATCGCCATGGGTTAGGCCTCCTTTCCGGCTGCGGCGTGAGCATGTCCGTTCCCGCCGCTCGCAGCGAAGGCAGGAGACTCTTTCAGCAGGCGCGTGTACTCGTCCCGGAAGAAGCGGATGGTCGAGAGGACCGGATTGGGCGCCGACTGTCCCAGACCGCAGAGGCTCGTTTCCTTCACCATCGTGCACAATTCCTGCAACAGCGTGAAGTCTTCCTCTGTTCCTTCGCCGTTCTTGATCTTCTCCAGCAGGAGATAGATGTGCTTCGTCCCGACGCGGCAGGGAATGCACTTGCCGCATGATTCGTCCATGCAGAATTCCATGAAGTACTTCGCGACATCCACCATCGATGCCGTACTGTCCATCACGATCATTCCGCCGCTCCCCATGATCGAGCCGACGGTCGCGAGCGCCTCATAGTCGACCGGGAGGTCGAGATGTTCTTTGGGGATGCAGCCGCCGGACGGTCCGCCGGTCTGCGCCGCCTTGAATTCTGTTCCTTCAGGAGTTCCGCCGCCGATGTCGAAGATGATCTTCCGCAACGGGATGCCCATCGGAACTTCCACCAGACCGGTGTTCCTGATGTTCCCTGCGAGCGCGAAGACCTTCGTCCCCGCACTCTTCGGCGTGCCGATCCCCGCGAACCACTCCCCCCCGTTGTTGATGATGGGGCAGATGTTCGCGAAGGTCTCCACATTATTAATGAGCGTCGGTTTGTCCCAGAGCCCCTTTTCGGAGGGATAGGGAGGACGGGGACGCGGACGGCCGCGACGGCCCATGACCGAACGGAGAAGTGCGGTCTCTTCTCCGCAGACGAACGCGCCCGCGCCGATGCGGAGGTCGATGCGGAAGTTGAATTGCGATTCGAGAATACGATTTCCCAGGAGTCCGAGCTTCTCCGCCTGTTTGATCGCGAGACGAAGCCGGTCGATGGCGAGCGGATATTCTGCGCGGACGTAGATGTACCCCTGGCTTGCGCCGACCGCGTATCCGGCGATCGCCATTCCCTCGAGAACCCGGTGCGGATCTCCCTCGAGAACCGAGCGGTCCATGAACGCGCCCGGGTCTCCTTCGTCCGCGTTGCAGACGACATACTTCTGGTCTGACTTTCCTTTGCGGACGATGTCCCATTTCAATCCCGTGGGATATCCCGCACCGCCGCGACCGCGCAGTCCGCTCTTGCGGATCTCCGCGATGACCTCTTCGGGCTGCAGTTCCGTGAGCGCCCGTCCAAGCGCCTCGTAGCCATCGGCCGCGATATACTCCTCGATGCTTTCGGCGTTGATGCGTCCCATGTTCTCCAGGACGATCTTCTTCTGTGAAGAGAAGAATGGACTGTTCAGGTCGAGTGCGTGGTCGGCGACCTTTTTTCCTTCGGCGACATGCTCAACGACGATGCGCCGCGCCGTTTCTGCGTCGACATGCTGATACAGCGTCGGATCCGGCAGGACCAACACGAGCGGTCCTTCGCCGCAGAGCCCAAGACAGCCCGTACCGACCATCTCGCATTTCTTCGACAGGCCGGTCTCTTCGAGGGTCTTCTTGAGTGACTCCTTGACGGCATCGCATCCGCTCGAGACGCAACCGGCGGACGAGCAATAGAGAATGCGGTGAGTGAATTGGGATTGACGTTCCCGTTCCTTCTCGGCGAGTTCGCGAAGATCTTCGATCGTCATGCCGGAACCTCCTTCTTCTCTGCCTGCCAGTGCGCCACGCGCTTGGCGGATTCTTCGGGCGTCAGTTTGCCCGCGACGGTATTGTCGAGCACGGCGACCGGAGCGAGGCCGCACGATCCGACACAACGGGCGGAGACAAGCGAGATCTTGCCGTCCTTCGTCGTCTCTCCGAATTTGCAGCCACACTGATGCTCGACCGCCTTTTGGATCTCCGCGGCGCCTTTGACGTAGCATGCCGTTCCCGTGCAGAGGACGAAGACATGCTCGCCGCTCGGCTTCATCCGGAAGAAATGATAGAATGTCGCCACGCCGTAAACGCGGCTCGGCGGCAGACGAAGGGCTCGACTTACATAGATGAGCAGGTCGTGCTCAAGGAAGCCGAAGATCCCCTGTGCCGCATGGAGGATCTCGATCAACGCATCGCCGTTTGCTTGATGCTTGGTGATCGCCCGGTCCAGCAACTTGAACCGATTGTCGCCGGAGGGATGGGGTTTGTTCTGGGGAGTTGGAGTCATGGTGCAGGAGCCAATGATCAGTTATGAGAAGTCAGAAGGCAAAAGTCAAAAGAGCATGTCACGGATTTGTTGCCTCTTCTGACTTTTGACTTATCCCTTTTGCCTTATTTTCCATCCATCCGCACCATTCCGCGATCCCTGCTCCTGTGGTGCAGGAGGTTTCGAAAATGGTGAGAGACGGATTAATCTTCAGTGCATTGGCCTTCAACTCGGCCAGGTTGCAGTTGACATACGGGACGAGGTCGGTCTTGTTGATGATGAGCACCGAGGCGTTGCGGAACATCGCCGGATACTTCAGCGGCTTGTCGTCTCCTTCGGTGGTGCTCGCGACGACGACCTTCACATCCTCAC
>JBFYQI010000472.1:0-3296 GCA_041302875.1 Ignavibacteria bacterium | reverse complement strand
AACAAACAGTCTATACGCACCATAGCATGACCGGGACGATCTATACCCAAGAAGATATCCGTACCATGAATGCGTTGATCCAGCATTCCGACTGGATCACGTTTGTTTCGGATCCACAATCCAGCGACTTCCTGCGGCTCATCCGGTATCCAGCGACTCAGACCACCGTAATTCCGCCCAGATCAAGCTTCGACGGTCGTCCGGCAATGTCGGCGACTATGGGACGGCCGTTAACAATCGGTATGATGAGCAATCTTTCGCCGATGAAGAATCCACTGTTGCTGATAGGGGCACTCTTATTGCTCGGTAATGACGTATCGTCGGTGCGTGTCGTCATCGCGGGAGGGGATCCTCGCTGGAAGGCAGTTGTTGAACAGGAAGCGAAACGGAGCGGCCTGACAAATGTTGTGCGCTTTCTGGGAATACTGAACACGGATGAAGCCGTGGCGAAGTTCTATTCCTCGCTTGACCTCTTCATCTCGACATCGCTCGAAGAATCCTACAACATATCACTTGTTGACGCCATGCAGTGCGGGATTGCGGTTCTCTCCAGTGATGTCGAATCGGCTCGCGCGCTGATCAATCATGGTATAAATGGTCTGCTATTCGAGAATGACGGTGTCGAAGATCTCGTGACGGCGATACGCTACTGCATGAAGAATCGGGAGCGCATTCGAAATATGGGTATCACTGCGTCACAGGAGATCAATGCGCAACGAATTCGTCAGGACTATGCAGAGGCCCATCTCGATCTGTATGCGCAACTCCTCGGCGATCCGAGTCGTCTACGTTCGAATGGAGGACCGGACTCGTGAAGGTGCTGTTCTTCGTCAATCGATACTATCCCTCGATAGGCGGGATTGAACGACAATCGAGGCTTCTCTCGTCTGCGCTCCGTGCGCATGGTGTGTTCGTGACGATTCTGACAGAACGCCATGTGTCCACGCTTCCGTCGTATGCAGTGATCGATGGAATTCCTGTCCACCGAGTATGGAGTCTGTGGAGTCTCCGTCAGCGATTGGCCCCATTGCTCGCGATGATCAAAGATCCGACTGCGCAAGCGAACCCAACAGCAGGTGCAGCCTTGCGTTCCCCGCGATATCGGCTGCGTCGGTTCCTTCTGTATCGATTGCCGCAGTATCTGTTTGTACTGGCGTGTGTACCGAAATTGCTTCGCCTCGCCAAGGAACATGACATCATTCAAGTATTTCAACCAAACCTTTTGGCGTTCATCGCGGTGATTGCAGCTCGGTTGCACAGAAAGCGCGTCATAGCACGAGACGCGACATGTGGCGGCATGAGCGAATTAGATGATTTTCTCCTCGGTGCCTCAATCGCCTCCTTCGTTGCATCTCACTGTGATTTCGTAGCAATAAGCCGTGAAGTGGAAGCTGACCTCCTGAAGAGGGGCGTATCCGCTGACCACATTGTGCGTGTCCCGAATGCCGTCGAATTGCCTAGCGACCCGGCGGATGATTCGGGCGAAGAAAATACGGTGATCACGGTGGGGAATCTGAAGGGAGATTCTCTTCAGAAAGGATTCGACGTCCTGATCCTCGCCTGGAAGCGCGTGACGGCGCGCATGCCGCAAGCTCGGCTCACCATAGTCGGTGAGGGAGATTTTTCGGCATTCGCAGATCTGACGAGGTCGTTAGGGATCGCTGCGTCAGTCCATTTCGCAGGACCGCAAGTGGACGTCGGGGCATGGTTGCGAGCGAATGCAATCTTTGTTCTTCCGTCACGACAGGAAGGAATGTCGAATGCGCTCCTTGAAGCGATGTCGTTTGCAAGACCCTGCGTCGTAACAAACGTTTCGGGGAGCAATGAGCTCATTGAAGATGGCGTCAACGGGCTAAAGGTTCCGAAGGAGAGCCCGGAAAGCCTCGCGGAGGCGGTCATTGCGCTTCTGGAACGGCCTGCATTTGCGACCCTCCTTGGCAGAAACGCTCGAGAGTCAGTGGCGAAAAGCCATCAACCCGATGACATTGCCAGGCAATACGTCAGCCTCTATCGATCCCTCCTTCAGCGATGACCGCCCGTCCAATGTATCGCGAGTAGGTTTGCGGCTTTACCGCCACGTTCCTATTTGCCGGAATATTTTTGTACGTTCGTGTAGATCTTTCCCTGATGCGTAGGGCACTGGAATGACAACGCTGCGAGGCCAAGCAAGGTTATGAGGATCGAGGTACCATGAGGGTCGTCCTTTTCGCTGAAGAGCTTGACATCGGCGGCGTTTCGCGGCACATCATCGACTTGGCGAATGGACTTCACATGTCTGGGATTCGCGTCTCCGTTGTCGGTCCGGATGGTCCAATGCGCGCGTCCCTGCACAACGCCATCAGGTTCATTCAGGTCGAACCCCGGCAGGGAGGGAACTGGGGAGCGTTAAAATGGACGGGAAGCGTGCGCCGGACATTGCAGCGTGAGATTGCAGGTGAAGGTGTGATCTTGCATTCGCACAAGCGACTCTCGGATTCAATTGCACGAACAGCGTGCTATCGAACGCCGGCGATTCATGTCTCTACATGTCATAACTGGTTTGATGACAAGCGAATGACTTCGCATTTCGGCCAATGGACCGTTGCGGTCAGTGATCGTCTTGCTGAACACCTGGTTCGGAGATACCACAAGTCTCCCCAACGAGTGCGGACGATCCTGAATGGCATTCAGGCAGTCTGTATCCAGGATGAAACGAGCCGTCAGAAGACTCGGAAGTTGCTGGGAATCGGCAAACGAAATGCAGTACTCGTCAGTGTTGGGCATTGTGAACCGAGGAAGGATCGAGGATTGTTGCTTAGAGCGATAGAGACATTCCGCGCAGAGCTTTCACAGCGCGGTGCTATAGTCGTGATAGCAGGAGATGGCAGCGAGAAAACGCAATTGGAACGCTATATCAGCGATCACGATCTTGGGTCGCTCGTCCGCATGATCCCTGGAACCTACGACGTGTCCTCCCTCTGGAATATTGCTACCCTGGGAGTTCTATCGTCAAAACAGGAAGGGCTACCGTACGTCATTCTAGAGGCGGCGGCCCTCTCCGTCCCACATGTTGCGACGGATGTCGGAGGGGTCTCGGATTTCATTCGCCAAGACGAAACAGGCCGTCTCGTCCCTTGGGGAAATCCTCACGAACTGGGGAATTCCATCCTGGAAATGCTGGATAATGAAGCGCTCCGTCTTCGATGTGGCAAAGGTGCGAACGCGCGCGTGGTGCATCGTCACGGCTATTTGACATTCATCGAAAACACCATGAGGTTTTATCAAGAGGTGGCAGGTATATGAAGCCGAGACCTCTG
>JBFYQI010000465.1:0-2518 GCA_041302875.1 Ignavibacteria bacterium | reverse complement strand
CCGATGCTGTGTTGATCTAGAATCAGGTCGGAGTAACCGAAGGTCGTGTAGCTCAATCCGAACCCGAACGGATATTGCGGGGTGGAGACAACATCAAGATAGCGCGAGGTGAAATTTGCATTGTCATTGCCGGGACGGCCGGTGTTCTTGTGATCGTAGGTCAGCGGGACTTGTCCTGTAGTACGCGGGAATGTCACGGGGAGTTTTCCGCTGGGATTCCATTTCCCCAGCAACACGTCGGTGATCGCATTCCCGCTTTCAACGCCGAGGAACCATGCCTCGACGATCGCCGGAGCATGCTCAGCGATCCATGGAATCGCAAGCGAACGTCCGTTCATGAGCACGACCACATAGGGCTTCCCCGTTTCATGCACCGTCTTGATCAATTCCTCCTGTCGTCCCGGCAATCCAATGAACGATCGGCTCGCAGCTTCACCGCTCATATTCGACGATTCGCCGACAACGATGATCGAAAGGTCGGCGTCCTGAGCGAGCGTCGCTGCGGCTGCTATATCATGCGGAACCGTATCGAGGATCGTGCAACCGAGCGCCGATGTGATGGTCACAGTTGAGGGTATCTGCGCCTTCAATCCCTCGAGGACGGTCACGACATCCTTGGGATCCCCTTTTTGATCCCACGGACCAAGCGGATTGCGCTTGTCGTCTGCAAGCGGGCCAAGCACCGCGATGCGCTTCACAGAGCTCGCGACCGGCAGAACGCCGGAGTTCTTCAGGAGAACGATCGATTGACGCGCCGCTTCCCGCGCGAGTGCACGTTGTTCCGGCGAGTTGATGAGTTTCTTCGCCGCTGCTTCATCCAGTCCGTGATATGGATCTTCGAACAATCCGAGCCGCTCTTTCAGACGCAGGACGCGTCTCACCGCTTCATCGATCACAGCCAAAGAAACCCGTCCATCGCGGACGCTCTTTGCCAATGTGAAGGCGTACGCGTTGGCTTCCATATCCATGTCGACGCCCGCGTTGATGCCGAGGATCGCCGCTTCGACGGAATCCGCCGCGATACCGTGATCAACAAGTTCTCCGATGGAATTCCAGTCACTGACCACCATTCCATCGAACTTCCACTCGCCGCGGAGAACATCGGTCAACAACCAACGGTTCGCCGAATTCGGAACGCCAGAGATCTCGTTGAAGGAGCACATCAGCGAGGTGGCACCCGCATTCACCGCGGCACGAAACGTTTCAAGATAGACCTCACGCAACGTTCGCTCGGAGATATCGACCGTGTTGTAGTCGCGCCCTCCCTCCGCTGCGCCGTATGCGGCAAAATGCTTCGCACACGCGGCAAGTGCGGTCTTGTTCGTCAGGTCCGATCCTTGGAATCCCCGCACGCGTGCGGCTGCCATAACTGAACCGAGATAGACATCTTCACCGGAGCCTTCCGCGATCCTTCCCCATCGCGGATCGCGGGCGATATCGACCATGGGCGCGAACGTCCAGTGAATGCCCATCAGCGCTGCTTCTGTTGCCGCAGCGCGCTCGCAACGTTCGACGAGAGATGGGTCCCACGTAGCCGCGGACGCCAACGGGATCGGGAAGGTCGTACGATAGCCATGGATCACATCAAGTCCGAACACCAGCGGGATCCCGAGGCGGCTCTTCTTGACGGCGAGTGTTTGCGCGTCGCGGACAGCCGATCCATCGACATTCAGGAATGAACCAACCGCTCCTTGACGGATGAGCGTTCGTTGCGCTTCGGAGAGAACCGGCGCTCCCGGCGAATCGAACCGGCCCGTGTACTGAACAAGCTGACCGACCTTTTCTTCCAGGGTCATTCGAGCGATCAGGGATTCTATGCGGGGTGAAGCCGGAGAGGCGGGGATCGGTTGGGCGGAAGCGTGCTGCACGGAGGCAACGCAGGCGACCGCCACCAGCAGGAATCGATTCATGTCATGCCACATGCGTGGCTTCTTCGTGTGGGTGCTTGGATTGGGCCAACCCGGGAAGCCCGCCACAAAGATGGCGGGCAGGCCTTCCTGGGTTGACACATAAAGTGTTCTCAGTCGTGCACGGAATTCCGGTTCTTGACGAAGAAGATCACGCCCGCAACGAGCATGATTCCGCCCCACCATAAGCCGGGACGCGTTTCCGCGAGCACGGTATTGCCGTACGTTCCTCCGATGTAATCGATCACCGCCGCGAGGAACACCAATCCCCCCATTGTCAACAGGACGAGTCCGACGAAGTACCAGATCGACCGCATTTTCGGTGTGTGTGTCATGGCTCGCTCCCGTCTACCAGAAGTAAATGTTAAGGATGACCAGCACGATCACGGAAACGATTGCGAAGAATTCCGGCCGCTTCAGGAACGGCACGTGCTCGCCCGCCGTCTCCGCCGTGAGCCCTTTCACAAGCCCGACCAGTTCCGCCTCGTTCCGCTTCTTCGTGAACAGACTGATGACGATCGTCAGCACGAAGCAAATGACCCACGCCCACCACGCGCGCCAGAAGTTCGCCGCCATGTCGCTTGCGACGTTCGACATCGTCAGGATGCGCG
>JBFYQI010000523.1:0-16262 GCA_041302875.1 Ignavibacteria bacterium | reverse complement strand
TCTTGACAAGCTCCCCACGCACCGTGTAGATATCGATGGTGCATTCCGGCGGCAGATACATAAATCGGAGCCGGCGGCTGTTCGCAACCTGCTCCCACGCCGCATTCACGATGAACGGATTGGGGACGACCCGAATACCCGAGAGGCTCTCCGAAACGGTTTCACGGTCCCGGAGCACGTTCGGCAGTGTGAATGTGACCCGCAGTGTATCGTACGAGGTCAACTGACAATACGTCTGGATCCTGAAGCTCTCTCCTGTCAGCGGCAGACGACCGGTGACGCCAGCGGGGACGTTCAGGGAGATGGTGTAGTACCATTTCAGGAGGCTGAACGTTCCGATCGTGTCGCTTCCCGTCCGATACGGGGAATTGACGACCCGGACCTCGTCTCCAAGATCGAAGGTGCTGTTCGCATTCCGATCGATCATCACCGCGCCGACCTGGAATTCTTCTCCGGGCACTGAAATGTTCCAGATCTCGAACGGAACCGTGAAACGCTTCACCATCGGTGCGTTGTGTCCTGTGGGACCCGCGGCGAAGGATCCGGCCGCGGTGAATCGGACCTCGTATTCTGCTCCGATGGACAAGGTATCTGCTGAAGCATTGCGAACGACATCCCGCACGTACCACTGTCCATTCGGATTCACGTTCGTGCTGCCGTAGACGTTGTTTCCCTGGTGATCGAGGATCGACTTCACTCCCCCCGTTTGCGTGTCGCCGTCGATGCGAGCCACGAAACCGTCAATGACCGTCATTGCATCTGAACGGAGCGGGGCAGAAGTCAGGATCACTCCCGTCCGCTCATTAATGACGCGGAACGAGTCCGCCGGCACATTGGGCAACCGATTGAACGCGATAAGATACGGATCCGTCGTGAGGGCCGTCGGGTCGGCGATCCGAAGCGTCACCCTGCTGGCGCCGGCGCCGGCGATCCGCACCGCCGAAGAACCGGCATTCACGTAGCCAATCGGATTCGACCGAGGCGTCACATCCACGAGATTGGCATCGGCGGCCGTCGTCCCGCGTGCGGACTCCAGGGATTCGAGATTGCTCGACACCGAACCCGAATCGTACGCCGTGATCGTATACGAGTAGTTGATGCCATTCACAACGGTGGAATCAACGAACATGTGGACGATGCCGGTGTTGTCGCCGAGATAGTTCGACGAATTCATCGGGTCAACGCCGGAAATGAGATCGTTCTTGTCGAACTGTGCAATGGGGACATAGCCGACCAGCTTGCCTCGCGCATCCCGGATCTGCTGCCCCCATGTTGAGCCTTGATCCTGACTGCGATAGATCTTGTAGCCCTGAAAATCCGCAAGCTTGGCGATCGGATCGATCGCACGTTCCGCCGCATTGTCCCAATACAGCGTCACACGACCATCTCCGGCGACCGCGTGAACTTTCGGCGAAGGAGGTGCGGCCGGTCCGAGGAACTTGTTCAGATACAGCTTCTGCGCCATGAGGAAGTTCTTCTGAAGCTCAGCCAGATCCTTTGCCGCAGAGAAGGCGACCGTGGCGCGCATCGTCGAGTCCGGCTTCAGCGTGAAGGGTCCCGTTGTGACAAACATCGTCCAGTTGTTCGGTCCCGGATTTCTGCCGACCGCCGTCAGGCTGAAATCATCGAAGCGGGTGTTCGATCCATGGAAGTAATCCGCTCGCGTCGCGAGCAAGTTCGGGCTGTTGGGATCGCTGATGATGACGGGCCACATCTGCGCGTCGGTTCCCGGGGTCACGCTTCCGGAAAGATCACGGAAGAAATGCCCATCCGTGACGCCGAGATCGAACGGCGTGCCTAACACGAGCATGCCGAAAACGCCGACTTCGATGTTTCCGGGACTCGATCCGTTGTAGTCGAATTCATAGAATGCATTATCGAAGCCCCGTGGATTGATCCCCGAGTTGTACGACCCCCAGGTCTCCTCCAGCACGTCCCCGAACTGAAAGTCAACGTAGTAGCCGAACCAGCAACTGTCGAGTGTGTTCGGACTGTTGTTTGTGATTCGGATGTCATAGAATTGGATGCTCTCGGCAAACCGCCTTCCGTACGAATACGCCTGGTCTTCCATCGTCAATCCGATCGTGACGGAAGGAAGTTGAGCGTTTCGGTCGGTCATGATAGCATACACTTCACGGTCCGCGGCAAATTCGCCCGGGACCTGCTGTCCGAACGTCGGCGACAATGGATCAACGTCCTCCCGAAATCGTCCCGGCCAGAAGCGCCAGACGTTCTTCTCCGCGTCAAAGTGCGCTCCTTTCGCCAACACAAGCGTCTTGTCCGACTCGGAGAGCGATTCAAACAGACCGGTCGGAGCGTTGTGCCACACGTTCAGCGAATCGAAGTACCCTTTCGGCCATGTCGCAGGGATGTCGCTGTGTGCGAGTCGCGGAGCACCGTCAGGGGCGAGCAGCTCTTCGGATTGGTCTTCCGCGTGATACTGTCCGCGCGCGCCAACGGGTGCCATCCAATCCTCGTTTCGATACATCCCGTACGTGTCCAGCACGTTTCCCTTGGTCGCAAAGAGGATCGAGACATCGTCGGCCGCGTTCACATCTCCGAGATTCGGATTCGTGACGCCTTTGCTCTTCGGCCATCGGAAATTGTAGATGAGGTTCTGGTAGTAGGAATCCGTGATCATACCCTGGTTTCCCAGGATGTTGACCAGTTCTCCCTTGTCCAGAACCCCGAATGCATCCTCCGGCGATGTCGCGGTCTTTCTCATCGACCGGCGTTCCGAGGGATCATCGTTCGGTGCCTCTTGAGCGAACAAGGGACTGATGGCGAGGGCAAACGTCAGGCCCAGGAGAGGAAGTGTCTTCATGTTCGTGGTCCCCATGGGTGTTAGAAGTCCAGCCGGAGACCGGCCTGAATGGAACGCCGCAGGTCGACGTTCGACGGATTTCTCATTCGGTCGCGGGTTCGACTGTAGCTGGGACCCGCGTCGAGCGGCAAGCCCGACGTCGACCAAACGCTGGTCGCGTTGATCCGATCGAACACATTATTGGCGATCACAAAGAGTGTGAACTTTGCTCCCGCAACCTGGAACGCGCGCGACAGGCGCAGGTCCACTCGTTGGTACGCGGGCATGCGCTCGGAGTTCTTTTCGACGAGAAGCGTATTGCTCTCATCCGGCTTCTGTGGCGTGTACGGCAGACCGCTGGACGCCCGCACAACGATGTTCATCGTCAGCTGTTCCAAGGGATGGATCCCGAAGAGTTCCGGGCCAAAGGATGTGGGAAGATCGAGGCCCACCGTCGCATACAGCACATGCTCCCGGTCGAAGTCGAGAAGGAAGACACGCTTCGGCCGATAGAGTGCGGATGCGCGGCGGTAATCGTTGAATCCTTCACGCGGATCCGATTCATTCCCTTTCGCGACCGAATACGTGTAGGTCGCGTTGGCAAACCAGTAGTTGCTCAGCCGCTTGTTCAGTCCGATCTCGAATCCCTGCACTTCCCCATAGTTCGAATTATCAAACACCGTGTACTCATAAGGGAAGACGGTCAGGTAGGTGCTCCCGGTCAGATTCGTGATGTTCTTCGAGTACGCACCGATATCGATCGAGTAGTTGTTGTCGATGCTGTGCTTGATGCCGACCTCGAAGGCCACCGTCTTTTGGGGCTCGATCCCCGGATTCCCGACGATGGCACCGTCCAGGGTCGGGTCGCGCAGGGTGTACATGTCCACGTAATCGGGCATCTGGAAGAAGTGTCCGTACGAACTGTAGAGAACGGTCCGATCGCTCATCGGGAACGCGATCCCTAACCGGGGACTGATCTGATGCCGCGGGTCGGTCGCCACCTCTCCTTGCGGCACCCAGATCTTGAACACGTTGACATATCCTGACGGTACTCGGACGGAAGGCCATCGCGTATCGGCAACGTCGACGTAATCATACCGTACGCCGACATTCACGATGCAAATGTCGAACTCGACCTTGTCCTGGATGTATGCCGACACCTCGAGCGGCTTCTTCACGTACTTCTCATATGCATGGAATCCACTCGGGAACGGCTGTTGGAAACTCAAACGGTCGATGGCGTACTGACGAAGTTCCAACCCGATCTTTACCAGGTTATGCCGATCAAGTTGGGAGTTCAAGTCCGCCTTGAGCAGCAAGGTCTTGACATCGTTCGAAATGAATTCACCGTTGTCCGTGTTCGTCCAGAACGGAGGCGTGTTGCTGTTCTTCACGCGGTAATTTGACTCGAGAAGTTGGCCGTCGGGAGAGAAGATGGCGTAGCGACCGGGCTGTGAACGATTGAAAGAGCGGCGCTGATACGAGATCGACGCCTCATAGTAGGTGGAGGGATCAAGCACATGGGAGAGCTTCAGGTTGTCCTTCCACGAAAAGTCCTTCCGATCCTCGTATCCCTCGGGCAGATACTTCCATGCGTGTGAATACGGCTTGTACGCCCGATAGTATCGTTGCGAGCTGAAACTAAGCTTGACCGCTTCCCAGCCGTATGTCAACTTCAAATTCGCTTCCCGCTCTTTATTGTACCCCCACGGAAGCTGGTCTAACGCGTTCAAATAGCGGCCGGTCAGGAAGAACTTCAATCCGTCGACAAACGGCACCGGGCCATTCAGGACTGCCGACACCTGACCGAGCAACCCATCGATGTCCGGCCAGAGTTCAGGAGTGCCTTCCAGCGTCTGTCTCTTGTATGCCGACGGATAATCGTTGACGAGGTTGTACCCTCTTCCGTCCACGCGTTGAACGAGTTCGCCATCCGGATTGATGCCCCATTCGTCATACGCAAGAGCGTCGGCCTTGTGATAGGGTGATTCATTGAGCTGGTCGGTCGTGAATTCAATGCGCCCGCCGAGTGCATTTCCCCCCTCTTTGGTGACGATGTTGACAACGCCTGAGAGTGCCTGACCATATTCCGCGTTGAATCCCCCGGTGAGAACCTGCAGTTCTTCGATAGCATACTTGTCGATCTGTCCCGTGAACGAACCCGAGAGCGGGTCGCGGACCGGCACGCCGTCGATCATGTAGGACACTTCTCCGCTCCGTCCGCCCCGTGCGTGCAGTTCTCCATCCGAGCCCGTCGTGAATCCCGCCTGCAAGCCGACGATATCCTGAAACGACGTGACTGGAAGGTCGGAGAAGGTCTCCGACCCGACAATGGACGTCCGGGACGTCTCATCCTTGTTGATCAGAGGACGCTCCGCCTTGACCACGACCTCGCCAACGGCAACCGTGCCTTCACTCAGCTGGAAGTTCACCTGTGTGGTCAGGTCCGCGCTGACCTGCACATCTGCGACGGTTTGCTCGGAGAACCCGAGAAGCCGCGCCCGGACAGAGTAGGTTCCCGGTCGCACTTGCAGGATGGAAAAGTATCCCTCAAGGTCGGTCGATGCCCCCAGGGGCAGACCGACGATCTGCACCGTGACGGACGGAAGAGGCTCGCCCGTATCTTTGTTGACAACGCGACCCGCGATCTTTCCGGTCGTTCCTGCATTGAGGGGAGCAACAGGCAGACAAAGGAGAAGAATGGCGAGAATGGAGGAACAGGTGTTGAGGAGAGTACGCATACGACACTCCATGAGTTCGCAACGTCAGACAAGAGATGCCTCACGACGAGCAGCCGGCGAGCGGAGGCGGAAGATCGGTCATCCAATGGCCGCGTCCGCGCGGACCGGTCCGGCCGCGCGGAACGCAGGATCCTGTTCAGATCACTTCAGCAGAATCATCCGTTTTGTCTGCGTGTGCTGACCCGCCTTCAGCGTATAGAGATACACGCCGGCAGACAACTGACTGGCATCGAAGTTCACGAAGAACTGTCCTGCACCCATGGTACGATCGAGCACGATCGCGACTTCCTGGCCAAGGCAATTGAACACCTTCAGCGTCACGGCGGACTCGTTCGCCAGCGAGAAGTGAATGACCGTTGTAGGATTGAATGGATTGGGATAATTCTGGTTCAACTCCACGTGCGCCGGTGTCAACCCATCGGACTGCTCCTCGACGCCCGTTGCCCCATCCGGAAATGCGCCGGGAGAGAAGTAGGTGTTCGTGTCGGACGCCACTTCCTTGTGTCTTCCCCACTTCCCCGTCGAGCGCTGAACCGTGATGGCTTGTCCGATCGAGTTCATGATCGAATCCCCCAAGACTGTGTGATTCTCGTCCAGGTAGATGCCCGTCGAGGAAAGCGGCAGCACCTTCTGCGGCGGGACCTGATTATCCCATCCCCAACTCACTTCCGCGACGGTGTCGGCCAGCAAGGGGTCGACGATCATGACGCGATCTCCGTTCGAGGCAAGATTCGTCTTGGTCGTTCCCGTCTTCGTTGTCACGGGACCAAATCCCTGATTCGTTGCACCGGTGTAATGGGAAAACTTAAGCGTTCCCGCGGGAAGGTTTGCACCCCACGGATCGGTGATGGCGTTTCCGAAGACCACGACGAACGCGCCGGGCTGCATCGTCGTCCCGACAGGGAAGGTGAAGACCACCTGACCTTCGCGTTCAACCATGACGTACCCGCTGATATCGACGGGGGCGGCCGAACTATTGTAGAGTTCGAAGAACTCATCGCCCGCCGACTGGCGTGTGCCGTCCCCGTTCGGATCGCCGTTGGGACTCGCGGGAATGTCATACAGGATCTCCGTCAGCTGGATCGCACGTTGTGCCAGACCGGCCATCGTGCAGAGAAGCAGCAGGGTCACAACAAGCAGGAGCCGCTGTTTCATAGGACCTCCATGGTGTTGGTGAAATGACGAGGGATTGAATGGATCAACGGTTTCACGGGTCAGCGAGACGACCCACGCTTGACAGTGGACGGAATACTTGTTATCATCCAAATAGAAAGTGGAATAAATATTCCATACGAGTGTACGTCTTTTTGCAGTTCTTGTCAAGAGCAATCTGCGATGAACGACCCGCTGCAGTACAGTAAGCTCCATCACGCCATCCGTTCCAAGATCGCCAGTCTCACCCCGACCGAGCGGCGCATCGCCTCCTATATCCTCGAGCAAACGACGGAGGTCGCGATGACTTCCGTGCAGGAAATGGCCTCCCGGTTGGAGACGGGTCCGGCCACCATCATGCGCGTCGTGCGGAAATTAGGATACCACGGATTGAGTGCGTTGAAGCGGGAGATCAGGCAGAGCATGCGGCGCAATGGATCGCCTCTCATCCATTTCAAGACGACACTGGATCATGGTCTCGAAACGGGCCTGGAGGAGATCCGGTTGATCGCCGAGCAGGAGGTCAGGAATATCCAGGAGACCTTCGGCCTCCTGAGCAAGGAATCGTTCACGCGGGCGGCTGGCCTTGTCAAGCGGGCTCAGCACGTGAATGCAGTCGGCATCGGGATCTCAGCCCATCTGGCGGCAACGACTGCGTTTATGCTGCGAAAGATCGGCGTCAAGGCCGATGCGATTCCGCATACCGGCCTGCCCGTCACGGAGAGCATCATCCCCCTGGGCAAAGGGGATCTGCTCGTCGCATTCTCGTTCCCCCCGTACTCCGCGCAAACGATCGAGGCGGTCGCTCTCGCCAAAAAACAGGGGGTCTCGGTCGTCGGGATCACAAATCAACCGCTCGCCCCTATCGTGGAACACTGCGATGTCGTTCTCGTCGCCAAAACGGAAAGCCGCATCCCCTCCAATTCCCTCACCGCACCGTTGATGCTCGTCTCGGGATTGGTATCATCGGTCGCCGCGAAGACCCGGCCGCTCTCTCTCAAAGCCCTGGAAACGGCGATCAACCTGCGAAGAAAACACCCCCGGTGAGCTAGCATCCCCCCTGGACCTTCTTCGCCGGCTTCGGCTTCTTCGTCGCCGCCAGCTTCTGTTCCTCGACCATCCGGGGAATCGTGACCTTCGCCTGCGCGCGGAACCGATTCACGTCGTCGTCCCAACGCCCCCCCGTCTTCACAAATTCTCCCGGCTCAAGAATGATCCTGCGGAATGACTGCAGTCCTCCCTCCAGGATGGCGCAGTTCTCGTATCCCAGCTCGCAGAGCAACGATCCCGCGATCCATTCCTGCTGCTCCGTCTCACCGATGATGATCTTCTTCACGTGACGCTGGCTCAGAACAGGAATCGCCTCCTTCGTCAGAAAATCGTCGAGCTTCAGATTGACGGAACCGGGCAAGGCGAACGCGGCGAATGACGCTTCGTCGCGGATATCGACCAGACGGATATTCGGCTCCCGATCGATGATGCGAAACGCAAGCTCGTCGGCGGTCATGCGTTTTCCCGCATGGGCTGCGATGTATGCGGGATCGGACACCTTGCGAAAGAGACTTTCCTTCCGGCTCGGCAGGACCATAAGTCCGACGCCGATCACGACGACACCGGCTCCCGCCAGGATGTGCCGCCATTTGGGAAACAGAAGCGACGGAGCCTGCGCCGGATTGACACGGCGTTCGATGATCGTGGTCACCGCGAATGCACCGACGGCAACGACGATCAGCAGGAACGCGAACAGCCCCTGCGAGATCCCGAGCGAATCGAAGACCATGATCGGGCCGAGAGCGGTGGAGTCAAAGAACTCCGCATACAACGGGTAGGCCTCACCGAATGCGAACACGCCGAGCACGCCTCCTCCCACGAAGAGCATCGCGTCCACCTTGCCGATGGCCGCCGCGCACACACTCGTCCCGGGGCAATAGCCGCCAAGGATGAATCCGAGTCCCATGATGACGCCCCCGACGATCGCCGGTGCGAGCCATGTCGGATTCACATAGATCGCCTGGAGGTCGAGGAATCCATAATCACCGAGAACGAGCACGCCGATCATCGCCGTGACCGCGGCGGTGAAGAACACGCGCAGCACGGTGAAATCGTAGCCGTAGAATACTCCCGCCAACCGACGGGAGGAGGAAAACCCTGCCTGCTCGAGTACGAAGCCGAACGCGAGCCCCAGCACGAGCGCAACGATGAGATTCAACTCATCTGAAATGATATCAGGAACGAACGGTCCCATACGTAATGTCCTTATCCAATCTCAGAGCCAAAGTTTTCGGGCAAAGTACGCGGCGGCGAATCCCGTTCCGAAGATTGCGAGCATCGTGACGAAGCCAGCCGTGGACAAGACTGCCATGCCGCTCAATGCGGCGCCACTCGTGCATCCGCGCGCGAACTGCGCGCCGATCCCGAAGAGCGCTCCTCCGAGGATCGCAAATATCCACCGGACGCGCCGGCGAACATGCGGTCCTCCTTCCGTGACGATCCGCAGGCGGTTCGACACGAGGCCCGACACGAACGCGCCCATCAGGACGCCGACGACTTCGAAGACCAGCCAGGTCTTCAGCGGGGACTCGCTGCCAGGACCAACATACTTTGCGTAGAACGGAGAATTCTGCGCATGGGTCGGCGCGATGTCGTCGACGGCAGCAATGACAAGGCTCTTGGTCGCGCCGCTCGCGCCAAGACCGCGGCCGGTGATGAAGATGGTCGCCAACAAAACGATGCCAAGCAGGAAGCCGGCAAGATAGGGATTCATGTAGCGCGTATTCATACGGTCACTCGTTGGATGCGATGGATTCTGTCTTCAGCGTCGCTGCGGACGGGGCTTCTTCTCCCTCATCCGGCAGTTCCTCATATCCCGTAATCATGGCCTTGAGGTTCGAAAGCACCGTGTGGCCGGTGGTGATCAGATACAGATGTGCGATGACGAACGCGACCAGGAGGAACGCGCCGAGCGTGTGGAGGACCGCCACGAACTCCAGGTTTTCGATGCGAAGGCTCAACACCTCGTACCGCTGCGGATACCGATAGATCATGTACAATAAACCAGTGATGACCATGACGGGAATTACCAGCACCTTCAGTCCCGCGTAGACGATCTTCTGCAGCGGATTGAGTTTGCTCAGCACGGTCTTCTTCGTCGGATGCGGCGCGTTGCGAAAGATGCCGAAGATGTAGTATTCCGCCTGTGCGCGGAGATTGATCATCGTGGGAAGATAATGGCGCCACTCGCCGGTGGAGAGATGCCAGAAGATCGCGAACACGATGAGAACGATGAACGTGATAGCCGCGGCGTTGTGATACGCGACGGCGTTCGCGAAGCCGAAGAAGGTGTAGGAACCATGGATCTCAAACCCGGTGAGAGCGAGAAACAAGATCAGCGCCGCCTGGGACCAATGCCAGAACCGCCCGAACCGTCGGTAGATGTACTCACTGCGCATGTTGATTTCGCTCCTTCCGTCTGGATGCGATGACGATGCGCGCTCCGCCATGGACCGAAACGCCGGCCAGCGTGAGGAGAACGATCAACGTGCCGAGCGTCTCGACGAACGGATTGGAGTCCCGACCCGGGAGGTAGAATCCGGTGAGGTTCGCCAAACGGCCGTTCTCAGGCGTGTGGCATTCGTTGCACGCGACCGCCGCAGACGCCGGTGAGACCATATGATTGATCGGCCACGTCATTTCGGTCTTCACGAATCCATACTCTCCGCTGTAGGGGAGTCCGATCTCGTTCATCCCTGCTTGAGCGGCGCGATGCCAGTCGAACTCGGCCCAAAAGCCGCTGTCCCCGGGGGCCGATGAATACGTTTTCGGCTGAATGAGATAGCGGTTCTTAACATCATAGATCTGCGTTGCGTGATGGACCTTCACCGGCACGATCTTCGACTCGGGATCGTCATACCGGCCGCGAAGGTCGTTCATCTTCACCGGCTGCGACGGATCGATGGTATCACCGATCATATTATGCGACGCCGTGCCGTTGAACCAGATGTAGTCGGGCTTCAGATTGCTTCCCCACTCGAACGTCCCCTTGATCGACATGTACGTATCGACCCCCGTCGAGTCGGCGACCTCGAACGGTCTTCCGTTCTTCAGTTGACCCGCGGTCGACCAATCCCAACTCAGCTTTGTGGGATTCACCTTCGCATAGACGGGGATATGACACGTTTGGCATGCGACCTTCAGCGTGTGGCTGTTCAGCACCGCATCCTCGTGCGGAACCTCTGAATGGCAGTGTGCGCAGTTGACGCGGTCTCTGTTCATCGAGGAGACCGAATAGACCTTCCCCAGCATTTGGTGTCCCCGGGCCGTGTGGCAATCGGTGCACGTCATATCGATGCCGTCCGTCCCCATGTGCACATCCACGGTACGCGGAGCGTCGAACAGAGCTTGTTCCAGGTCGCCATGCTTGACGTTGTTGCCGCCGCCGCCGAAGAAGTGACATGTGCCGCAATTCGTGCGCTGCGGCTTGCCGACATGCTGAGCGACATCGGTCAGGTCAACACTTCGGTCGGGCATCCCCGCTCCACCGATCGCCTTCACATAGCGGCCGCTGTTGTCGTGGCAGGCAAGGCAATCGACATTGAGCGGGTTCGAAAAGTCGAACGAGTCGTTCGCATATCCGTAGCCGATATGGCAACGGTTACAGCTCCGCTCATTGCTGGTAATGCCGATGCAGAAGTTGTTCAGGATATTCTTCTTGCCGATGGAACGAATGCCCTTTCCCTCCACATACTCGGTTCGCTCCCAGTTCCAGTGTGAGGAGCGCATGACCTCGGCGGCGCGTCCGTTGTGGCAGGATATGCACGCGGCGGTCACCTCCTGCGGGCGCGCGAAGCGGCGCTGCAGCTGAGCGAACTGCGAGTGGTCAACGGATGACTTGGATTTGACGGCATACCGTTGCTTGAGTTGAGCCAACGGAGGAGTGCCGGTCGAGAGCGTGCGAAGGAGCGTCCAGGAGACAGCTCCAACGATGGCGAGGGCGAGCAGAGAGAAGAATATGCGTTTCACGGAACCTGAATGTTAGGAGTTGTCAGAAGCCGGACCGACGCACTGTTTGTGAACGAGCGCCTTCAATTCATCGCAGTTCGCCGAGCGGAGATAGACCTCGCACGAGGGACATGATCGTAGTGCGCAGATGTTTGTCTGGTGTTTGTATGTCCAGCATCCCGCCACCTGCGATTGATACGCGGGGCAAACCAACCGCTCATCCATCGAGCAGTTGATGTAGTCCCAGCAAGGGATCATGGACTGCAGTCTCCGGATTCCCTCAACCGAGATCTTCTTGTCCCGGATGGCGATCCGAACACAGCGAAGTCGCTCGACGTCCGATTCGGAATAGAGCCGTTGATTCCCGTCGCTCTTATGGACGAGGACGAGTCCCTTGCGCTCGTACATCCGAAGTGTCTCCACCGAGACGCCCAGCATTCGCGCGACCGTACCGATGGAGTAGATAGGGGTGGACTTTGCTTTGTCTTCCATTGCAGTATTCACAAATACAAGTTTAGTGCCAAGCGAGAATACTGCAAAAATTAACAGAAATCCCAAGAAGGAATCGAAGTTTCCGACATCCAAAGAAGCTCATTCCCACTATCTGGAATGATCCCGCATGAAGCAAGACGGTCATCCACCTATGATTCTCCACACCTGCGCGACGAAGAAGCAGACGGTCAACCCCAAAGCAACCGGCAGGAGAGTCGCGAGGACAGCCCATTTCACGCTTCCTGATTCTTTGTAGATCGTGTAGACGGTGGTCGAGCATGGGTTGTGCATCAAGCTGAAGAGCATCAGGTTGACCGCCGTGAGAAGCGTCCATCCCCCCGCGTGAAAAACCGTGAGATACGCATGCTCAGAGTCGAGTTCAAACATCACCCCCGCCCCCTGACCCAACTCAGTCAGTCCGCCGGTGAGCACCGTGAGCATGAGCACGGTCGGAATGACGATCTCATTCGCCGGGATCGCGATGATGTACGCCAGCAAGATGACGCCATTCAATCCGATGAGCAAGCCGAAGGGGTCCAGCCAGCCGACCAGATGCTCCGCGATCGTGGCGCCGCCCAGATGAACATTGGAGATAAGCCAGATCACCGCTCCGGCAGGAACGGCAAAGACGACGGCACGCCAGAGTACAAAGATCGTCCGGTCGATGAGGGATGTATACAGCGTTTGCAGGATCCTGGGTGGACGGTACGGAGGAAGCTCAAGACTGAACGATGACGGTTCCCCTTTCAGGACCGTGCGCGAAAGAGCCCAGGACGAGAGAAACGTGAGAGCCACGCCGAGCAAGGCGACCGCCACAACGGCTGCCGCGGAAACGAAGCCACCGAGTGCCGAAGGGACCAGACTTCCGATGAACAGCGTCGCGATAAGGATCTGCGTCGGCCAACGACCATTGCAGAGGGAGAAGTTGTTCGTGATCATGGCGATGAGACGTTCCCTCGGACTGTCGATGATGCGTGTCGCGATCACCCCTGCCGCGTTGCATCCGAATCCCATCGACATCGAGAGGGCTTGCTTCCCATGTGCTCCGGCACGCCGGAAGAGAGAGTCCAGGTTGAAGGCGACACGCGGAAGATATCCGAAATCTTCGAGCAGTGTGAACATCGGGAAGAAGATAGCCATCGGCGGCAGCATAACGCTGATGACCCATGCCGCGGCAAGGTAGATACCGTCGAAGAGCAATCCGTTCAACCACGATGGGAATCCGAGGCCTTCCCCGATGCCTTTCAGGAAGGGATGACCGTGGTCGAGCAGCAGTTCCGCCAATAACGCGGAAGGAACGTTTGCGCCGCTGATCGTGATCCAGAAGACGACCGTCAGCAACAGGAGCATCAGCGGATATCCGGTGGCCCTGCTGGTCAACAGGCGGTCGAGCCGTCGTTCCCATGCGACCTTCTTCTTCTCCCCATCGCGCGAAACGCTCGTATCGGCGATGCGCGCAGCCTCGGTGTACATCGATTCCATGAGCGCATCGTGCAGGTTCTCTTCTACCTCCCAGCGTTGGGACCGGGCCTCAGCGATGATCTTCTGGATGCGGGGATCGGTCATGATGCGCTCCCCGTTGTTAACGCGACCCGTTGTGCCGGAACGAGCGAGGCCAGTTCGCCGGTCCGCACAGCCTCGATGATCCGCTCATCTCCTTCCAGCAGCCGAAGTGCGACCCACCGGGCATTCGTCAAACCGGGGAATTGCTCCTCGATCAGCGCCGCGAGGCGGGAGACCGCCGATTCCAACCGGGGGTTGTTTGCCGTCAAACGATGGGGACGACAGACGAAACGCCCCTCCGCGACTTCAGCGATCGCCTGGAGCAATTCGGGGATGCCGATACCGCTCCGGGCCGAGGCCAGGACAACTGGGATCCCAAGCTCCCGCGAAAGATGTCGTCCATCCACTTTCAATCCATGACGGTCCGCCTCATCCACGAGGTTGACGCAGAGAACAGACCGCTCGGTGATCTCCAGCACCTGCAATGCAAGGTTTAGATTCCGCTCGAGACGGGATGCGTCGGCCACGATCACCGTCACATCCGGTTGTCCAAACAGGATGAAGTTCCGGGCGACTTCCTCATCCGTGCTCGTGGAGAGAAGTGAATACGTCCCCGGGAGGTCGACGACCTTGTATTTCTTCCCGCCATAGGAAAATGCCCCTTCCGCCCGCGTTACGGTCTTTCCGGGCCAGTTGCCGGTGTGCTGCCGCAATCCCGTCAGAGCGTTGAAGACGGTCGACTTGCCCGTATTCGGATTGCCGGCGAGCGCAATGATGAAATCGACATCGTCGAGATTTAGCCCCAACTTTTTCAAGTTGCCGACGTTATGCGCCGGGCATGTGGCGCAATTTGGCGCAGAGGGTGTGGTGTTCTCATTCATGGTCGTCACATCCATTGTGATATCAGTTCTTCAGCGGTTCGACACGGATCGACCTCGCCTGCTGACGGCGAAGGGCGATGCTCGCACCGCGGATGATATACGCTGTTGGATCCCCACCGGCACTCTCCAATTCCACCTCAACCACTGTCCCGGGGACGAGTCCAAGGTCCATGAGTCTGCGTCGCTGCGATCCGCGCAGTGTCCTGCCGATACCGATCACCCGCACTTGCTGTCCGGGCAGAAGATCGGCAAGCGATGCGAACGGTCCTTCCATCGGCGTATTATCCGGCAGGCGTCGGACCGTGCAGGAAGCTGCGGCGACCCGCGGAAGAACGAGTGGATTTCCGTCGGCGACGAAGTGAAACTGATCCCCCGTGGTGCCCGAGACACGGACACGCACACCGGGCTCGATTCCCCGGTCGGCGAGGAGCGAGAATAGATGACGGGGCTCATCTTCGACGTGCACGACCTCCGCCATGGCTCCGGCTTCGAGCGTGGACATCGGGACGCCCCGCTCTCCCGGCATGTCGCCATCCGCGGTCGGGATTGGATCGCCATGCGGGTCATACCGCGGCCTTCCCATCTTGTCTTCGAGGGCATCTGCCTGTTCGGCAGTCAACAGATGCTCCATTTCCTCCGCCTGCGCATGCCACTCTGCCGTGGACATCCCGGTCTCGTCTGCGAGGTGTCTCTC
This sequence comes from Ignavibacteria bacterium, assembly GCA_041302875.1. Taxonomy (GTDB): domain Bacteria; phylum Bacteroidota; class Ignavibacteria; order UBA10030; family UBA10030; genus JAKAJH01. Next base: position 998 of record JBFYQI010000523.1, on the reverse strand, counting down.
CCACAAACGATGCATCCTTACGATCCGCAACGCATATCGCCTTCCTTCATCCGAAAGCTCGACCGTCCCCACCGTCGTGGCGATCAGTCCTCTCTGCTCCAGTCGAGCGATGAGTCTGGAAGCATCATCGCGGCTGACCGAAAGAATTCCGGCGAGGCTTTCCGCCGTGGGGAGCAGGCGTGCCCGCTCGAAATGGAAGAAGTGCTTCAGCGCATCCTCCATCCGGATGCGGTCAGTGGCAGCGGTCATGCGCTTCCACCGCGGCCAGAGGCCGAGGCGGGGCCAGAAGATCGTGACCACGACCACACCGACGCCCGAAGCTGCGAGCAATGCAAGAACGGGATCGATCATCGCTTCCTCCGTCGTTCGTACCGGTTCACGAACACGTTCTGGGCGATGACCGCACTCACGAAGTGTTCGTTCCCCTTGACCTCGATATGCAGGGATCCGTCGAAGCCCATCCGTTCCCGGACCGTAACGGCCGTCCGCATCACAATACCTAATCGGCTGAGATGTTGCAGGAACGCGGGATCGGTATCGGTCACACGAGTGACGCGAACCGTGCGCCCCGCTTCGACATTCGCGAGGGGCATGTGGTCATGTTGGCGCAGTTCCCCGGACGGCGAGGGAATCGGGTCGCCATGCGGGTCGAATTCCGGTTCTCCGAGCGCCTTTGCCAGCGCATCGGCAAGGAAGTCGGACGTGGCGTGTTCAAGTCGTTCGGCCTCCTCGTGGACCCGGTCCCACGTGTACCCCAGCCGCTTCATCAGATAGACTTCCCACAGTCGGTGACGACGCAGGATGCGTGCGGCCATCTCGCGACCATTCTTCGTCAGCTGGACTCCTTTGTACGGCCGATACGACAGCAGGCCCTTCCCTGACAGTTTCTTCAGCATGTCGGTCACGGACGGATCCGCGATATCGAGCGTCGCGGCAAGCGCGGAGGTTGACACGCGCCGTCCGCTCAGTTCGAGCTTGTAGATCTGTTTGAGATAGTC
>JBFYQI010000457.1:0-3926 GCA_041302875.1 Ignavibacteria bacterium | reverse complement strand
CACATCGAGACTGACCTGGATGTTGACCGCGTCCGTCTTGGATTGTACCGCGGTCTGTAACGCGATGGCAGCGCTGCTACTGGTGACTGTCATGACTCCTCCGATTCCCGCTTCCTACTCCACAAGAAGAGTACCCTATGAACACCACATGAAAATCGTCGAAAAACGCCAACCTTTCACTCGTGAGAATCGCAGAATCTTCAATCCTGCCAGTAATTCCCTCAATCCCTCCCTATCCCTCTGACCCTTCTGTGCCCTCTGTGCCTCTGTGGTGTCTTTGCTACGCCGACCGAAGCGCATTGACGATGTTCAACCGCGCCGCCCGCACCGCCGGGAGGAACCCCCCGATGAATCCCATCGCCAGCGCGAAAAGGATCGATGAGGTGACGATCGACGGGGAAAGGGCGAACGAGAACTCCAGCTCCGAGAATGAGCCGTAATTCAAGGTCGAGACCGAGAAGAACTGCAGGAACGACGCAAGGAAGAGACCCAGCATCCCGCCAAGAAGCGAGATCATCAGCGATTCCATCAGGAATGCCGATAGAACGCTCCGCCTCCGGAATCCGAGCGCCCGGAGGGTTCCGACCTCAACGGTCCGGTTTGCGACCGCCGCATACATGGTGATCATCGCGCCAATGGTCGCGCCGAAACTGAAGATCACGGTGATGAAGATGCCGAGGATGCGGATGAACATGGACATCGCTTCGGATTGCTCCTCGAAGAATCGGCGCTCAAGCTTCGGTTCGAATTGCTGCAATCGAGGTTCTCGATTGAAGGCCGCCACGAACGCGCTGTAGGACTTCGGATCGTCCAGCTTGAACGTCATCGTCGAGTATCCGCCGCGTCGATTGAACGCGTCCATCAACTGGTCCGCATCTCCCCATACCTCCGAATCAAATCCGCTTCCGCCACCATCGTACCGCCCGACCACGGTCCACATGTCGCCGCCGAACTTGACGGTGCTGCCGATGGACATGCCCACGAAGTTCTTTGCGACCGAACTGCCCACGATGACCTCGCGCGCACCGGGATTGAACGTGCGTCCCTCCGCCAGCTTGAACTGCGGCCGGATGACGAACGCGTTCTGCGAAACGCCGCGTACCGTCAGATTGCTCAGCCCGCCGCTCACCTTCTCCTGATTGATCACCACCACGACGTCTCCCGTTGCGACGGGTGATCCGTCGGGATTCCGCGCAACGTGCGGCAGGGTGAGGACCGTATTGTAGTCGTTCGACAGGAGGATGCTCGAGATCTCGCCGTTGGCCGCCTTTCGTGCCACGAGCACGTTGTCGTTCGAGCCGGTTGCGACGAGCGTCTTTTCCACGCCGTATGCCATCATCAGCACCGCCGCGAAAACGAACACGACCAGCGCGATGCCGATGACCGTGATGGCCGTTGTGAGACGACGCGTGCGAAAATTGCGAAGAGTATATTTAAGGGGGATTTTCATTGAAGGCCTTTACGAGAATTCAGAATTCAGAAGTCAGAATCCAAGGGCAAATGTCAGGTGATGTGATATTTCAAATGTGATATGTGAAATGGCAGATGTGGACATCAACTCTTCCGTGCCGACAAACACATTTGGCATATTCCATTTGCCATGGGACTCGCATTCCCCCATCACCCCATATGCCTCAGCCCATCGACGATCTTTGTTGCCAGAGCTCGTTGAATGGGGAAGATGGATGCCAAGAGTCCGACACCCAGCGCCGCCATTCCTGCGATGATGACGAGCAGCGGTTCGACGTAGAACAACGGGAAGAATCCTTTCGGCAGAATCATTTCGAGAAATCCGACGATCGGATAGGTCGCCGCGACGCCCAGGACTCCGCCCATGACAGAAATGGTCAGCGATTCGCCGAGGATCAGTCCAACCAAATGCCCCGCGCTGAATCCGAGCGTCTTAAAGACCGCGTATTCACGGATGCGCTCCCGGGCGGCCATGATCATCGTGTTCCCAAGCACCAACATGATGATGCCGATGATGACGAACGAGACCACGTCCATTGCGGTGATGATGGAGCTTGCCGCGGACACGAAACTCTGAACGAACGCGCGCTCTGATTCCGTCTTGGTCGCGTTGGGGGAATTCTGGAAGAGCGCGTCGATCTGCGCGGAGATGGTTCCCGACTTGGACGGATCGTCGATCTTGATGATGTACCATCCGACCTCCCCCGCGCGCGTGGGCATCTCTTGCTCCATCCGCTCGTCGACGTACGCCCAATGAAAGAACATCTGCGTGGCGTCCGTGTTCTTGTCGCGCGGCTGATAGATGCCTCGAATCACGAAATCCCATTTCCCCGGATAGATGTCGCCGTCGATCTGCATCCGGTCATTCAGCTTCAGATTGTACCGCGTTGCGATGTCCGCTCCGATGATGCAGGCATTTCGTTCCTTCCGAAAGACCACGAATTGCTCGGGGGGAACGATGTACTCCGGATAGGCTTCGAACATCGTTTCCGGATCAACAGCCATGCGCGCGAAGAACTGGGTCTTGTCGATGTACGTTCCGCCGAACCAGTTCGCATACGATACGATGCTCACGCCGGGGATCTTTGCGATCTGGTCGCGGTACGAAAGAGGAAGCGGGAAGATGAAGGACACTGCCTGCCGTGTGATGAGCCGGTTCGCTGCGGTGGAATCGAGGCTCGCGTCCCAGATGTTGACGAAGGTGCGAAGCACGCCGAATGCCATCACCGCGATGGCGATGCCGACGATCGTCAGGAACGACCGGAGCTTGTGGCGAAATGCATTCTTGAATACGAGTTTCAGTACGCGCATGGTCGTCTCCTATTGAAGGTCGCCCTTGTCGAGGTGACGAAGCACGGTCGCCTTCTCCGCCGCGTGCGGATCGTGCGTGACCATGACGATGGTCTTCTTGAACTCCTTGTTCAGCCGTTCGAGCAATGTGAGGACTTCCGTCGCCGACGTGCGGTCAAGATCGCCGGTCGGTTCGTCCGCGACGATGATCGTCGGGTCGGTGACGATGGCCCGGGCGATCGCGACGCGCTGTTCCTGACCGCCGGAAAGCTGCTTGGGATAATGATGAATGCGGTCCCCAAGACCGACAATGGTCAGCGCGGTCTCCACGTGTTTCCTCCGCTCTGCCTTGGAGAGCGATGTCAACAACAAGGGAAGCTCCACATTCTCGAACGCCGTAAGCACGGGAATGAGATTGTAGAACTGGAAGATGAAGCCCACGTGATGCGACCGCCACTTCGCGAGATTCGACTCGCTCAGCGACGCGATATTCGTTCCGCCGATGACGACATTGCCCGCGGAGGGACGGTCGATCCCGGCGATGAGATTCAGCAGGGTCGTCTTCCCCGAACCTGAAGGACCCATAAGACCCATGAACTGTCCCTCAGGGACTTCCAGGGAGATGTCGTTGAGCACGGGAATCTCAAAGGAATCCCGATAGTAGGATTTGGAGACGTTTTGGATCTGGATGAGTGCGGACATGGAAACTCCGAGAAACAGTGGTCAGTAGTCAGTAATGGAGCCCAAAGCCTTTGAGCCCATAAGTATTTGAGCCTTTGAGGCTAAAGCCCATGAGTCTATGAGTATTTGAGCCTTTGAGCAAAAGCATCGATGCTCTGCTCACCGGCTCACCGGCTCACAGACTCACCGGCTCATGGACTGCTTTTCCTACAACACCTTCACCTTGACTCCGTCGGTGATCTCTTCTCCTGCCTTGTCGATCACCTTCTCGCCCGGCTCAAGGCCGCTGGTGATCTCAAGAAACGAGCCAACGGAGGCGCCGGTGGTCACGGGAACCTCGACGGCCTTGTTGTTGAGAACGCGATAGACGACCGTCCGGCCGTTGCGCTCGACCACCGCTGTCGCAGGAACGGTGAGCTTCGGCTTCTCCTCTAAGGAATTCGGATCGGAAGCCTTTGTGAGGAAGAGGACCTTTGCACTCATCT
>JBFYQI010000452.1:0-5137 GCA_041302875.1 Ignavibacteria bacterium | reverse complement strand
CACATCGATCGTCTGCAACCTACGGATTCAACGCTTGAAAGACAAGTGCATGCGAACGACCGGCGGACGAAGAAGACCCAGGTGTGAGTTCGATTCCTCGTCCGGCCGATCCGGTCGTCCGTCATGCAGACTATTCGCCCACGATGGTTTTCACAATGTCGATCGGGGTCTTTCCATGAGCGAGAGCCACTTCGCGAACGTTCGCATCTTCTGTTGTTGCGATGCCGATCGCTGCGAGCCGCTTCACTCCTTCGTCAACGTTCACGTCATATTGCTCGCAGATCTGCCCGATGGTCTTCCTGCCAAATCCCCCTCCCTCGGAGATGGGGGCGCGTTTCGGACGTTCTGCTCCGATCGCTTTCTGATACGTTTCCTGAGGGGACAATCCTGCGCGTTGAGCGATGTCCGCGAACACCTCAGCGGTATCTGAGGCCATGATTCCTGCCGCGGTGAGATTTTCGATCAACCGTTGCGGTTCGAGTTGAACACGCTGTGCCAGCTGTGCGACGGTGAGCAATTCCGCGTGCGGCACCGGTGGTTCCGACTTCACCTCGACCCAGGAATTCTTGAGTGATTCACCGAAATCCATGATGGTGCTGAATGGCACGATTCCGTATCCGGTCAGGATCGCAAGCGTCGTAACGACAACCAGGGCCATCCCCATTTCACGGCCGTTCTTCAGGGAATCCTGCGCGCGCGTTCGAAGATATGCGATCAACGCACGCCAGTTGAAATAGAGATGGATGGCCGCGATCACGATGAATGTGAACGCGAAGATCGTATGGATGGATTGCCATTGGTCTTTCGTCAGGCCGATGAAACGCCACTCGCTCCAGTTCGCAAATCTCCCCGGCGGTGTGACATACAGAACGATGCCCGTCACAGCGAGCACGAGGAACGAAAGAACGATGGTGATGGTCGTGAATGGACGCCAAGCAAAGGGACGGGATGGCTTCATGAGGGAAGGGTCTGTTGATTGTTGATTTGTGATTTTTGATTGTCGATTGGCAATTAAGTGGATATCAACAATCTGTGTACCACGATGCGTCTTTCAGATTTGAACGAAATCATGATACGTCCGCCTGCAACGCATTGGGATTCGACATTATTGTCGAACGCGTTCGGCAGATGTGTCGAATGGCGCCGAGCGGCGGCAATCAACACCGTATTGGCAACGAATTCTGCCTCCTGATTTGTGGCACGGCGATTGAATCCCTTCTCACCAGGCTCAGGTGATCACATAATCTCTTACATTCTCAACGGAGGTAATCATGAAACGCATTCTTTCTTCAGCACTCGCGCTCAGCGTTGTGGTGCTTCTCATCGTCGGGCTCTCGTCCACCGCGACGGCCCAGGAAAAGCAAGCCGGCAAAGGACAGCGGGGAGCATTGTTCGTCGACAAGGACGGCGATGGCGTGTGCGACAATGTCGGAACGAAGGCCGGTGCGGCAAACGGCGAGAAACAGAATCGCGCCCGCAAGGGAAAGAGCTACGGTCCAGGCGATGGAACGGGAAACAAGGGTGTCGGACCGCAGGATGGCACTGGATACGGCGCGAAGAATAACGCCGGTACCGGGACGGGAACGGGGACGGGTACATGTGATGGAACCGGCCCCAAGGGCAGCGCCAATCGGGCTGGCCGGCGCTGATCGCTCACGAAGGATTCGAGGTGGCGGGAACGACGTTCTGTTCCCGCCATTTCGGCATTCGAAAGGATCGACCATGAAACTCATGACTTTTGCCTTCCTGCTTGCACTCTCTTCGAGCATCGCGCTTGCCCAGGACTCGACCAAAGCGACTGACCGGCAAGCAAAACCACGATCAGATCAATTCATCGATGCGGATGGGGATGGCATCTGCGATAATCGGGCTCAGGGACTTGGATTTCGACGCGGATCAGGGTTGAAGATGCAGAAGCGCACGGGCATGACCCAATCGCCTGACGCAGCAACCACCGAAGGCCAGCGCAAACAATTGCGTCAGCGTGGAGGGCAGAAATGATCGCCGCAATGCGTCGCGCTGCACTTCCCCTCCTCCTTGCGCTGTCGACATCCCCCGTGTTCGCTCAAGTGAGCGTCGACGCCGACATCTCCTGGATGAACGATGATAACGTAGAGAACAATGCATTCCGTTTTGCTGACCGCATCACATCGGCCGATGTGCGTCTCGCCTATACCCATGATGCGGAACGAAGCAGCTTCCTCGTTTCCGCCGGAACGATCTTGAACTACTTCGCCGTCGTTCCAAACAGGACGTTTTGGATGCCCACGCTGCAACTCCATGGCGGGATGATTCTCAACGATGAAGAAACAATCACGGGAGAGCTCAGCCTGGGATGGTCGTCCCGAAGCGGACGGAACGAGTATGCCTTCATGGACCATCGCATCTTCTCCGGTTCACTCACAATGGCGTACGATCCCACCGAGGTCTTCTCGGTGAACGGTCTCTATTCCTATCGGTCGGTCTCATTCACGATGCTCAGTCCATTCGATCATTCCGAACACACCTTCAGCGCGTCTGCCGCATGGTCCTTCGAGACCCGCACCTCCGTGATCCTCCGCGCTTCTCTCGGAGCAAAGCTCTACGATATGGCGATCAGCGACTCGGTGCTGTCCGCACGCGGGCGAAACCGGACGGACGGAAGTGCAGCAGAAGCCGTCCAGGCATGGACATCCATCCGCATCGCCCAAGGAATAACTGAACACACCGGGTTCAGCTTGACGGCACAGATCCAGCGAAACATCCGCAATAACTCCGCATCGCTTGCGGGCACGACACAGCTCATTTCGGATGAAGAGTTGTTCGACGACCGCTACGGATACGAGGGATGGACACTCTCCGCCATGCTCACCGAGGTCGTTTGGGAAGGAACGCGGCTGCGTCTCGCGTACACGACACAACAGAAGGATTATGTTCTTCTCCCGGCCTTCGACCTCGACGGCATCCAAATCTCGAACCTCCGAAATGACCGTCGCTCGACGACCATGCTTGCGCTCGAGCACGATTTCTCCTTTGGTTCAATTCAGGCGGTCTATGAACATATCGTGAACCGTTCGAACGACCCGTTGTTCGACTATCCGAACACGGCGTTCACCGTACAACTTTCCGTCCCCATTGGGTTCTAGCGTGCCTCGATGGCATGCCTTGACTCTCGACCGAAAATGTCGAATGTTCCCTCCGTGTTTTCCTCAATCCGACCCCGAACAATCCTGCTCTTGACCGCCTTGTTGGCGGCGGTCATGATCGGTTCCGCTGTTTTGGAGCTATCCCAAAGCCGCGAAGAGTTGATGCACATCCTCACCGAAGAGGCGATGTCGCTCGCCGAATCGGTTCGCCATACCGCGGCGAACGTCGTCCTGTCGACGGACGAGATCGAACGCCAGATCACACAGCGACTGCTCGACAATGCGTCGTTTCTCGCCGCGATGGACAGACGTGGAACACTCACACCGCGCATCCTCGCGGAGGTGTGCGAACGGAATAACATCTTCCGCATAAACCTCTTCGACCGCACGGGCCGTAGGGTCCTCAGCAGCCACGACCACCTCCCCGACCATCCGACGTCCCCCGAGCGCGCACGCCCCGAGGACATTCTTCGCCCGCTCCTGTCCGGGGAAGCAGACACGCTCATCATCGGCCTCACAGATGCCCGGTACGAGGAGGGACAGCGCTACGCCGTCGCGCTCCGCCGGTCGATTCCCGAAGGAGGCGCCATCGTGTTGAATGTCGACGCCGCTGAGTTCACCACGTTGCGTCAGACGCTCGGCATTGGACGAATGATGAAGGACATTGGAGACAACTCCGGGATCGAATACGCGCTGTTGCAGGACAACCAAGGGATCATTGCGGCCGGAGGAACGGTTTCAGAGATCGCCTCGATCGAATCCGATCCGTTCCTTCAACGCGCCGAAGAGACAGACACTACACACACCCGCGTGATCATGACGGCTGGACATGAATTGTTCGAGGTCGTGCAGCCGCTTTCCATCGGAGACGAGTATCTCGGCCTCCTCCGCATCGGTCTCTCGATGGATGAGGTCCGGGCGACCGAGACCCGCATGCAGCGGCGGATGATCGTCCTTTCCCTGGTCGTCCTCGCGATCAGCGGACTTGTCGCCCTGGCGATCGTGTCCATGCAGCGGCTTCGCAAGATCGAATCGTTCACCGGAACCATCCTGGAACAAATGAACGACGCAGTCGTGACGATCGATCATCTCCGACGAGTCACGATCTTCAATTCCCAGGCCGCACGACTGCTGCACACCAGCGAAACGGACGTCCGCGCAAAGAACCTGGATGAATCCGGCTGGCCGTTCGACCTGTTGCGTTCACTTGTTGATAGCGGTCCGGAGATCACCGAATGCGAACCACTCTGGCCGGATGGTACGCACCGAGCGTTGTCCGTCTCGCGTTCGAACAATGTACAGCCCGACGGCGCGACGGAACACATCACGCTGGTCATTCGCGACATCACGGAATCCCGACGGCTTGAGCGGGAACTCCGGCGCCGCGACCGACTGAGTGCGATGGGAGAACTTGCGGCCGGCGTCGCCCATGAGATTCGCAACCCGCTCAACGCCATTGCAATGATCTCCCAGCGGTTCATGAAGGAGTTCAAGCCCGTGCGCGGTGTTCGGGAATATCGGAGCATCGCAAAGGTTCTGCTCGATGAATCGCGCCGCGTGAACGGCATCATCCATCAATTCCTGCGGTTCGCGCGTCCGGCGGTTCCCATCATCGATGATGTCCCGCTCGCGCCGTTTCTCGGACATATCAACGTGCTGGCGCTGGAGCATGTGCGTGACAAGCGCATTCGCCTGACAATGGAATCCGCAGTGGGGACCGCCCGATTCGACCGGGAGCAAATGACGCAGGCGCTGTTGAATCTGGTGCGAAATGCCGTCGAAGCCGTGCCCGAGGACGGGTGGATCTCCCTGACCACGGTCCGCACCGCTTCTCAGATCTCGTTCGCCATCGCCGATAGCGGTCCGGGCATCCCTGTCGAGCGGCGCGAAAGGGTCTTCGAGCCCTCCTATTCATCGAAGTCGACCGGGACGGGTCTCGGGCTTGCGATTACCAGGCAGATCGTCGAAGCCCACGGGGGAACCATCGGCATCGAAGGAGAACGCGGGTCGAC
>JBFYQI010000436.1:0-2637 GCA_041302875.1 Ignavibacteria bacterium | reverse complement strand
CATTTCGGAATTCATGTCCCTTCCGATGAAACGCTGCCGCGCAATATTCGACCGAGTGTTTCAGGTCCTGGAGCATCAGATACGCCGCGATCCGAAGCGCCGTCGGATAGACGTCATTGGTGGACTGGGAGAGATTGACATCGTCGAGCGGATGGAGATGCTGATACTCTCCCTTTCGCTTGCCAAGCAGCTCAAGCGCGCGATTGGCGATGACCTCGTTCGCATTCATGTTCGTGGATGTTCCGGCGCCACCCTGGATCACGTCGACAACGAACTGCTCATGCCAATGTCCCTTGACGATTTCCTCGCACGCGCGAACAATGGCGCGATGGTTGACGGGGGGAAGCAGGCCGAGCGCACGATTGGCATCTGCAGATGCCTTTTTGATGTGCGCAAGTGCGATCGGCAAATGAGGATAGTGCGCGATGGGAATGCCCGTGATCGGGAAGTTCTCGAGCGCACGGATGGTTTGAATTCCGTAGTACGCGCTCTCCGGGATCCGCTTTACGCCGAGTGAATCCCGCTCTGTTCGAAAACGTTTCGACGAAGGTTTCATGGAAGCTCGCTACACGATGGAATCGAAATGGCTGAATATGCTTGTATTGTACCCCTTTTTCGCTCGAAATGGAACGACTCCCGTGGAACTGTTGCCTTCAATCAGAATGTTCTATAGGCTGTACAACACCACCTTCGAAGGACAAAACGATGGCAAAGAACATCCGGCTCTACTTCCTCACACTGCTCACATTTCTCGCGCTTGACAGCGTGTGGTTGGGATATATTTCCCCTGCGTTCTACGACCGTTACATCGGCCACCTGCTCGCGGAGCAACCCAATTTCATCGCTGCGGGCCTCTTCTACCTCATATTCATGTTCGGCCTGGTCTACTTCGCCGTCGCGCCTGGCGCAGAAGCGCGTTCGGTTCGTACGGGGGCTCTGCGCGGTGCGATCTATGGACTGGCAACCTACGCGACCTTCGATCTCACCAGCAACGCGGTCTTCCGCGATTGGCCCGCGCTCGTGACGGTCATCGACCTCATCTGGGGAACGGCTCTCTCTTCAGCCACCAGCGCCGTCGCCGTGTGGCTCTACGGGAAGCTCGTCAACGCCAAGCCCTAACGAACAGAACATATCCCATCTCTCATATGACATTTGACATGTTGGTTCATTTGCCATTGGTACGCCGTTTTGCTATACTTTAACTAAGTAAAGCACTCACCATCTGCTCCGGCGTTCGCATGGCTGACAACCACCGCTTCCGCGAAATCCCGTACAACTATACCTCGTTCTCCGACCGCGAGATCATCCTCAAGTATTTCAACGAAGAGACCCTTGACCGGATCAATCGTCTCCGCGCGCAGCGCGTGACCGGACGAAGCGCCCGCCTGATCGCCGAGACACTGGGCGACATGTTCATCATCGACCGGAATCCCTACGTCCGGGAAGACTTCATCGAGCAGCCTAAACGCGTTCGCCAACTGATGCGACTCCACGAGCAACGGCTCGCAACGGTCGACCGTGCGGCGAGCGGGAATGAAGAGGCGTTCATCCTGCTCGAACAACTCCGTGCCGCCAACAGATCCTTCTTTGAACGTCTCCAGGGGGAACGTCGTGTCCGTCAGCGCATCATGTTCCGGATGTTGGGTGTGACATCCCGCAAGAACATTTCCTTCCAGCCCTTTGACCGCGTTTCGCACTCCACGGATGCCACCGACTGGCGCGTCGAACAGCCGCTGGCCGTTCTGTACCCTGATGCGATCGAAGAAATTCCCAAGATGGTCACCGCGGTACAGGAACTGGGTTGCTCCATCGTCCCCCGCGGCGGTGGCACCGGATTGACGGGCGGCGCCATTCCCGTCGACCGGCGTTCTCTCGTGTTGAATATGGAGAAGCTCAATCGCATCGACGGCATCGCCGAAGAAGTGGCCAACGGCGCCTCCGTCCCCGTCGTGTCGGTTGAGGCGGGAGCTGTCACTGAGGATGTCATTCAATATTGCGACGAACGCGGTTTGATCTTCGCGACCGACCCGACCTCCGCATGGGCGTCGACGATCGGCGGCAACATTGCGGAGAATGCGGGCGGGAAGAAGTGCGTTCAGTGGGGAACGGCCATCGATAATCTTCTTTCATGGCGGGTCGTCAACGCGAAGGGGGAGGTGATCGAAGTCCGACGACGAAACCATCCCTATCGAAAGATCCTCCCGGATGATCGGGTGGAATTCGATGTCGTGCGCATCTCTCCCGCACCCACGCAACAGCTGCAAACGATCACGCTCCTGGGAACCGAGATCAGAAAGCGTGGACTCGGCAAGGACATCACGAACAAGGCACTGGGCGGTCTTCCCGCACTGCAAAAGGAAGGAGGGGACGGTGTTATCATCTCCGCACGGTTCGTCCTCTACCGGCCATTCGCGCACAGCCGCACCCTCTGTCTTGAGTTCTTCGGGAAGAACATGCTCAACGCGTCCCGGGCGATCCGCGATATTCGACTCGCCTTTGATGGAACAGGCCCAGCTGTGCTCACCGCGCTCGAACATTTCGATGAACGCTACATTCGAGCGATCAACTATCGAAATCGTTCCCCCCGCACGGAGATCCCGAAGGCCGTCCTCCTCGTGGATGTCGAAGGGAACGCAC
>JBFYQI010000394.1:0-10155 GCA_041302875.1 Ignavibacteria bacterium | reverse complement strand
CATTCTCCTTGCTCGTGGTCGCGGGCGTACAGGTCGGATCGAACCACGGTCGCGTCGATCAATCGGCGAACACGCTTGTCGAGGATGCCGTCGAGAACGTCTGTGCAGCGATCGAACCGGGAGGCATGTTGGTGACGTCGCAGTGGGATTACGTGATCTCTCCGCTGTGGTACTATCAGCTGATGGAAGGGAAGCGTGCCGACATCTGTGTCGTTGACAAGAACTTGCTGATGAATCGTCCCTGGTACTTTGCTCAGATGGAACGAACGTATCCGGGCATTTTCGATCGCGTTCGTTCGGAGACAGATGCATTCTTGGAGCAGCTCGTCCTCTTCGAGCGGGGAGAACCGTTCAACGGCGCAGTGATCCAATCGCGCTGGAATGCGTTCTGGGAAAAATTCCTGCGAACATCCGCCGGTGTGCGTCCCGTGTATTCTGATTGGCGGCTGAGTCAGGAGATGCCGTCATTCGCGTTTGTCAAGCCGGTGGGGCTTCTGGTGCGGTACTCCGAGCAACCGTTCGAGCAACGCGAGCCATCGTTGCCCAGATATCGGCCCGTGGCTGTTCGCAGCCCGCTTTTAACGGACCTTCGGACCATGTATATCGGGGGAGCCCTCCAGTATGCCCAGTTTTTGGGCCGTTCAGGGAGAATCGAAAGCGCCCAGAAATGGCGAGACTTTTCCCAAGGGATAGAGTTTTTCGCCAAAATTGATTGACTATTCGGGATTTTTTCATATATTACAAGGCTAGGTATCACACGCCTGCGAGGTCCCAACGAGCGACTCTGTCAAGCCGCGTCTGTTTTCGATGACGGCGGCAGGGGAGTGCATCGCTGTGAACTCATGTCGTGTGTGAGCAGTGATCGATTCGAACGAGGTCGTTCATATCGCTGGCGTAGCTCAGCTGGTAGAGCAGCTGACTTGTAATCAGCAGGTCACCAGTTCGATTCTGGTCGCCAGCTCAGGATGTCGATGCGACGAATTGTTCTTTACCAACGGGTAGGTAGCGAAGCGGTCAAACGCATCAGACTGTAAATCTGACGGCTCATGCCTTCGGAGGTTCGAATCCTTCCCTACCCACAAAGAAAGTTTGAAGTGAGGAAGTGAGGAAGCGGGGAAAGTGTTCAGAACCTGAGATACGTCCGCTGTTCAATTTTCCCGCTTCCCCGCTTCTTACTTTCCCACGTTCTTGCGGGAGTAACTCAGTTGGTAGAGTCACAGCCTTCCAAGCTGTTGGTCGCGGGTTCGAGTCCCGTCTCCCGCTCAGGAAACTTTGAAACGAGGAAGCGGGCCTGCCCCGTGAGCGACGCGAACGGGGGAAGTGAGGAAAGTGGTGGAGCGGAGTTCTTTGAATTAATGATTGTTGATTATCACAAATCATCAATCATCAATGCTTTGCTTGCGTAGCTCAGTTGGTAGAGCACTTCCTTGGTAAGGAAGAGGTCACCGGTTCAATCCCGGTCGCAAGCTCGAGACCAGAACGTTGATCAAGGAATCAGACGATGCGCGACATTATCACGTTGGAATGTACCTCCTGCAAACGCCGCAACTATTCGGCCACCAAGAACAAGAAGAAGCAGAGCGGGCGCGTTGAGTACAAGAAGTTCTGCCCGTGGTGCAACAAGCGGACTCCCCACAAGGAAACCAAGTGACATCTCAGCGGATCGGGATGATCGTGGTCGTACGCTGTTCGGCTGACGAGTCTTGATCTGCGATGGGACGATGTACGGCGTGACAACGCCGAACCGGATACGTCAGTAGCTCAATTGGTAGAGCAGCGGTCTCCAAAACCGCAGGTTGGGGGTTCGAGTCCCTCCTGACGTGCGAAGAACCATTGAATGAGGACCAGACCTCAATGAAAGAGAAGATTGTCAACTTCTTCACCGACGTGACCAAGGAGATGGAAAAGGTCACGTGGCCGTCGAAGCAGGAACTGACGGAATCGACGAAGATCGTCATCGTCGTTTCCCTCATCATTGCCGTGTTCGCTTGGGTCGTCGACTTCGCCGTGAGCGAAGCGCTCAAGCGGATCCTTACCAGTCTTTAATCAGGAAACGACCCGGTGGCGAAACGGTGGTATGTCGTCCGGACCTATTCCGGACATGAAGCGAAGGTGAAGGCGTATCTGGAGTCCGAGATCGCGCAGGCGAATCTCCAGGAGAAGATCTCCAACGTCCTCATTCCCGCCGAAAAGGTCTTTGAGATCAAGGACGGCAAGAAGAAGTCGCGCGTCAAGAACTTCTTCCCCGGCTACGTCCTTGTCGAGGCGATCCTGGACAAGGAGACCGTACATCTGATCCTCGAGGCCCCTTCCGTGATGGGGTTCGTTCCGGACAAGAATAACCCGGCCCCGTTACAGCCGGACGAAGTGCGCCGGTTGATCGGCAAGCTGGAACAAAAAGAAGAAGCCCAGATCGTCGACATCCCGTTCCACATGGGAGATCCGGTGAAGGTCGTCGAAGGGCCGTTCAACAATTTCAACGGATTCGTGCAGGAAGTGAACGCGGAGAAGCTCAAGGTGAAGGTGATGGTGAGCATCTTCGGACGCAAGACTCCGGTCGAACTCGATTTCTCGCAGGTCGAGCTCGAGAAGTAGCGCGGTCAATTCTTATATAGAGGCATATACCGATGGCAAAGAAAGTTGTTGGATTCATCAAGTTGCAGATCCCCGCGGGTCAGGCCAATCCGGCTCCCCCCGTTGGACCGGCGCTCGGTCAGAAGGGCGTCAACATCATGGAATTCTGCAAGCAGTTCAACGCCCGCACCAAGGAACAGGCGGGATTGATCATCCCGGTCGTTATCACGGTCTTCAGCGACAAATCGTTCACCTTCATCACCAAGACGCCTCCGGCGGCGACGTTGCTCCTGCGGGCGGCGAAGGCCGAGAAGGGCTCGGGTGAACCGAACAAGAACAAGGTTGCGAAGGTGACCAAGAAGCAGGTGCGCGAGATTGCTGAGTTGAAAATGCCCGATCTGAACGCGGCATCGGTCGAAGCGGCCATGAGCATGGTCGCGGGAACGGCCCGAAGCATGGGCATCACGGTTGAAGAGTAAGTCAGTCGGGACGAGGTAGGACTATGAGAACGTACAGCAAACGGTTCAAGGCGGCCGCCGCGAAAGTGCAGCCAAAGGAATACACCATCAACGACGCGGTCGAGATCGTCAAGCAAACCGCCACGGCGAAGTTTGCCGAAGGCGTCGACATCGCGGTGCGATTGGGACTCGATCCAAAGAAGGCCGACCAGGCCTTGCGCGGAACGGTCGCACTGCCGCACGGCATCGGCAAAGATGTGCGCGTACTGGTCATCGCGAAGCCGCCGAAGGATGAGGAAGCCAAGGCTGCCGGCGCGGACCACGTTGGCTTCAAGGATTATCTCGAGAAGATCCAGCAAGGATGGGCGGACATCGACGTCATCATTGCGACCCCGGATGTGATGGGTGACCTCGGGAAGCTCGGCAAGATCCTCGGCCCCCGCGGGTTGATGCCGAATCCGAAGAGCGGCACGGTCACGCCGGATGTCGGCAAGGCCGTCAAGGAAGTGAAAGCCGGAAAGATCGAATTCCGCGTCGACAAGGCGGGCATCGTTCACGCCACGGTCGGCAAGGCGAGCTTCGAAAAGGAAAAGCTCGTCGACAATATTCATGCGTTCCTCCAGACCATCGTTCGGCTGAAGCCGTCCACGGCGAAGGGAACGTATGTGCGCAGCATCGCCATCTCGACGACGATGGGACCCGGCGTCCACATCGAAAAAGGCGAGGCGGCGGGGCACGCATCCTGACGAATGTTACGCACTCAGTACTGAGGTCCGTCGGATGCCTCCGATGAGCGGAGGGCTTCTCATCTGACACACCATCAATTCACAGGAACACCATGAAACGCAGCGAAAAAGAGGCGATCATCGCCGAGGTTGCCGAGAAAGCATCCCGCGCCGTCGCCCTGTATTTCGCCGACTTCTCCCGCCTGACGGTCGCAGACGAAACTGAATTGCGCCGCGAGTTCCGGAAGTCCGGTGTGGAATACACGGTGGCAAAGAACACGCTGGTGCGGAAAGCACTCGAGCAGCTCACCGGATATGACCGTGTGTTTGATCACCTCGTCGGGCCGACCGGGATCGCGTTCTCGTACGACGATCCGGGAGCGCCGGCGCGCGTGATCAAGAAGTTCGCGGAGAAGACCGGCAAGTTCCGGCTGAAAGCAGCCGTGCTGGAGAAGCAGGTCTACGATGGCACCAAGCTCGACCAGCTGGCGACGCTCCCCACGCGTCCCGAGATCATTGCTGGCATCTTGGGCAGCCTCCAGGCTCCGATGCAGGGCGTCGTTGGCGCGATCAACGCCGTCATGCGCGATCTCGTTTCGGTCGTCGACCGGATCGAGAAGAAAAAGGCAGCCTGATCCACCACTCAATAGAACATTCAATCCAAGGAGTCGTCACATGTCAGTCGTGCAAGAGATTGTCGAGAAGATCGAGAAGCTTTCATTGATGGAAGCGGTCGAGTTGAAGAAGGCGCTGGAAGAGAAGTTCGGCGTCACCGCCGCCGCCCCGATGATGATGGGCGCGATGATGCCCGCCGCCGGCGCAGCCCCGGCTGCAGCCGTGGAAGAGAAGACCGAGTTCGACGTCGAGCTGAAGAGCGGCGGTGCCCAGAAGATCAATGTGATCAAGGTCGTCCGTGCGGCCACGGGCCTCGGCTTGAAGGAAGCCAAGGACCTCGTCGACGGCGCGCCGAAGCTCGTGAAGGAAGGCCTGTCGAAGGACGAAGCCGAGAAGCTGAAGAAGGAACTCGAGGAAGCCGGCGCGACGGTCGAGTTGAAGTAACGTCCACCGGTCGTGCGTCGGGAGTCGGACGGTGCTCCTGATGACACATGTGTTGCTAAGCCGATGGTTCCCCCCGCGAAATGCGGGATCCCGGACCATCGGCTTATGCCGTCTTTAACCGCATGTTCCGCCGCGAGCGGGAACAATGAATTCAACCGAGGAGTGGTGACGTTGAAGAACGCAACCATCGAAACAGACGGCCGCATTTCCTTCGGCCGGATCCCTTCAGTCATCGAAACGCCGGACCTGTTGAACGTCCAGATCGATTCGTTCAGCGGATTCCTGCAAGCGGAAACGCCGGCACACCGGCGCAAGAAGCTCGGACTGCAGCAAGTGTTCGAGATGAATTTCCCCATCATGGACGCCCGCGAGAATTTCCTTCTCGAGTTCGTCGAGTACTACGTAGAAAAGCCCAAGTATTCCGTCGTCGAGTGTCAGGAACGCGGTCTGACGTACGCCGTTCCGCTGAAGGCGAAGCTTCGCCTCTCCTCGAAAAAGGAAGGCAGCAAGGAATTCACCGACACGATCGAGCAGGAGGTCTATCTGGGCAACCTCCCGGCCATGACCTACCGCGGCACGTTCATCATCAACGGCGCCGAGCGCGTGGTCGTCAGCCAGCTCCATCGCTCGCCCGGCGTGTTCTTCGGCGAGTCGGTGCACCCGAACGGCACGATGATGTACTCCGCAAGGATCATTCCGTTCCGCGGCTCGTGGGTCGAATTTGCGACCGACATCAACAACGTGATGTACGCCTACATCGACCGCAAGAAGAAATTCCCGGTGACGACCCTTCTTCGCGCGCTGGGCTATTCCTCAGACGACGCGATCATGGATCTCTTCGGCCTGGTGGAGGAGATCGATGCGCATAAGGTCAACCTGAAAGAGTATCCGGACCGCAAGGTCTGCAGTGACGTGTTCGACCGGAAGACCGGCGAGATCTTCATCTCGAAGGACACGAAGCTCAGCGAAGACCATATCAAGCAGATCAAGAAGGCCGACATCCGCAAGATCCGCCTTCTGAAGAGCGAGGGCTCCAACGAAACCTCCGTCATTGCGAACACCATCCTCAAGGATGCCTCGCGGTCGGAAGAGGATGCGCTCGAAGCCATCTATCAGCAGCTTCGCTCGGGCGAGGCCCCCGACCTCGACACCGCGAAGAATCTCATCGACCGTCTGTTCTTCAATCCCAAGCGGTATGACCTCGGCGACGTCGGCCGCCACCGGATGAATATCCGCCTCGGCCTCGAGATCGGAGAGGATGTGACGACGTTGACGAAGGACGACATCGTTGCCATCGTGAAGTACCTCATCGACCTTCAGCAGGGTCGCAAGCAGGTGGACGACATCGACCACTTGGGCAACCGCCGCGTCCGAACGGTCGGCGAGCAGCTGGCGCAGCAGTTCAACATCGGACTTTCCCGCATGACGCGCACCATTCGTGAGCGAATGAACTTGCGCGATGCAGAGACCATCACGCCGCAGGATCTCGTCAACGCCCGTACGATCACGAGCGTCATCAACGCGTTCTTCGGCACGAACCAGCTGTCCCAGTTCCTCGATCAGACAAATCCGCTTTCCGAGATGACGCACAAACGCCGCGTTTCTGCACTCGGCCCCGGCGGTCTGACGCGCGAACGCGCCGGATTCGAGGTCCGCGACGTGCACTACACGCATTACGGACGTCTGTGCCCGATTGAGACCCCTGAAGGTCCGAACATCGGACTCATCTCCTCGCTCTGCATTCACGCGCGCATCAACGATTTCGGATTCATCGAGACGCCCTATCGCAAGGTGAAGTCGGGCAAGGTTTCCGAAGAGATCGAATATCTCACCGCCGAGCGCGAGGACGAAGTGACCATCGCACAGGCGAACGCACCGATCGACGACCGCGGGCGGTTCCAGGAAGACAAGGTCAAAGCCCGGTACCAGAGCGATTACCCGTTGGCCGAGCCGGACAAGGTCCAGTTCATGGATGTGGCGCCGAACCAGATCGTCAGTGCCGCCGCCGCGCTCATTCCGTTCCTCGAGCACGACGACGCGAACCGCGCGCTGATGGGTTCGAACATGCAGCGCCAGGCCGTTCCGCTGCTGCAGCCCGAGGCTCCCGTGGTCGGCACCGGCCTCGAAGAGAAGATCGCCCGCGACTCCCGCTCCATCATCGTTGCCGAGCGCAACGGTGTGGTCGAATCCGTCAACGGCGACAGCATCGTCGTCCTGTATGACATCGATGAGAACAGCACCGAAGCCATCATGAGTTTCGATGACAAGCGTCGAGTCGAGTACAAGCTGACGAAGTTCCTCCGGACGAACCAAGACACCTGCATCAACCAGAAGCCGGTCGTGACGGACGGGAAGCGATTCAAGCGCGGCGACGTCCTCGTCGACGGGTGCGCGACCGAAGGGGGCGAGCTTGCCCTCGGCCGGAACATCCTCGTCGCGTTCATGCCGTGGCGCGGCTACAACTTCGAAGACGCGATCATCGTCAGCGAACGCATCGTGTCGGAGGACGTCTTCACGTCGATCCACATCGAAGAATTCGAACTCCAGGTGCGCGACACCAAGCGGGGCGAGGAAGAGCTCACGCGTGAGATCCCGAATGTGAGCGAGGAGGCGACGAAGGACCTCGACGAGAACGGGATTATCCGCGTCGGCGCGGAAGTGAACGAAGGCGACATTCTCATCGGGAAGATCACCCCGAAGGGCGAGACCGACCCGACACCGGAAGAGAAGCTGCTCAAAGCCATCTTCGGCGAGAAGGCGGGCGATGTGAAGGATGCGTCGTTGAAAGCGCCTCCGGGCATGAAAGGCATCGTCATCGCGACGAAGCTCTTCAGTCGAAAGAAGAAGGACACGGAGAGTAAGAAGGAAGACAAGAAGCGTCTGGAATCCCTCGAGCGCTCGCGCAAGAAGGATGTCAAGGACCTGCAGATGAAGCTGGCGAAGAAACTCGACCAATATCTCGAGGGAGAGAAGATCGAGGGAATTCGCGACAACGACGGCGCCATCGTTTTCCGTGCGAATACGACGATCAAGGAAGGGACGTTTCAATCGCTTGAGAACGTCGATCAGCTGGACTACAACCAGGACTGGGTCGACGAGAAGCGGAAGCAGAACGTCATCGTCAAGATCTACGAGAACTACCGGCAGAAACTGAGTGAGATCGAGGAGCTCTACCGGCACGAGAAGAACAAGATCCAGCTCGGCGACGAGTTGGCCCCCGGCATCGTGCAGCTCGCAAAAGTGTACGTCGCGAAGAAGCGCAAGCTTTCCGTCGGCGACAAGATGGCCGGCCGCCACGGAAACAAGGGCGTTGTCTCCACGATCGTCCCGGTGCAGGATATGCCGTTCCTGCCGAACGGCCGTCCGGTGGACATCGTCCTCAACCCGCTCGGCGTTCCTTCGCGTATGAACATCGGCCAGTTGTTCGAGGTTGCGCTCGGTTGGGCCGGCAAGCAGCTCGGCGTCACGTTTGCGTCTCCGATCTTTGACGGCGCATCGTGGGAAGAGGTCGAGGCGTATCTGCAGAAAGCCGGTTTGAACGGGAACTCCAAGTCGGCACTCCTGGACGGACGCACCGGAGATCCATTCGACCAGGAAGTCACTGTCGGCTATCTGTATATGATGAAGCTCTCTCACATGGTGGATGACAAGATCCACGCTCGGTCCATCGGGCCCTACTCGCTCATCACGCAGCAGCCGCTGGGTGGAAAGGCGCAGTTCGGCGGCCAGCGGTTCGGAGAGATGGAAGTCTGGGCACTGGAAGGCTATGGTGCCGCCAATGTCCTGCAGGAGATCCTGACGGTGAAGTCGGACGACGTCCTCGGCCGTGCCAAGGTGTACGAGGCGGTGGTCAAGGGCGAGAATCTGCCGGAGCCGAACATTCCCGAGTCGTTCAACGTGCTCGTTCGCGAGCTCCAGGGGCTTGGCCTCGAGGTGAAGATCGAGTGACCGCGGCCGAACTCACGCACGAACGACACGGAACAACAACACGTTTGAAAACGGAGGCACAATGCCTTTGACATCACATGATGCGGCGGCACGCAAGAGCTTTCAGAAGATCACGATCAGTCTTGCGTCGCCGGACATGATCCTGCAACGGTCCCACGGCGAAGTGACAAAGCCGGAGACCATCAACTATCGCTCCTTCCGCCCTGAGAAGGACGGATTGTTCTGCGAGAAGATCTTCGGTCCCGTGCGGGACTGGGAATGCCATTGCGGCAAGTACAAGCGCATCCGGTACAAGGGAATCACGTGCGACCGCTGCGGCGTTGAAGTGACGCAGAAGAGCGTTCGGCGCGAGCGCATGGGACACATCACGCTTGCGGTTCCCGTCGTCCATATCTGGTATTTCCGTTCCGTCCCGAGCAAGATCGGCACGATCCTGGGCGTCGGCGGCAAGGAGCTCGAGAAGATCATCTACTACGAATCGTATGTGGTGGTCAACCCGGGATTGACCGGACTCCGCAAGCTCGAGTTGATCTCCGAGGACCAGTATCTCGAGATCCTCTCATCGCTCCCGGAAAGCAATTTCGACCTCGATGACGATGATCCGAAGAAATTCATCGCGAAGATGGGGGGCGAGGCGATCAAAGAGCTCCTCAAGCGTGTCACCATCGAGGACTTGGGCGTTCAACTCCGGGGCCAGCTCAAGACCGAGACCTCCGTCCAGAAGAAGGCCGATGCGTTGAAGCGCCTGCGCGTGGTCGAGGCCTTCCGCAAGGTCGATGAGAACGGCGTGACGAACAAGCCGGAATGGATGGTGATGGATGTGGTTCCCGTCATCCCCCCCGAGTTGCGTCCGCTCGTGCCGCTGGAAGGCGGCCGGTTCGCGACCTCCGACCTGAACGATCTGTATCGCCGCGTCATCATCCGAAACAACCGCTTGAAGCGCCTCATCGAGATCAAGGCCCCCGAGGTCATTCTCCGCAACGAGAAGCGCATGCTGCAGGAAGCGGTCGATTCATTGTTCGACAACTCCCGTCGCGTCAACGCGGTCCGCAGCGACAACAACCGCGCGCTCAAGTCCCTTTCCGATATGCTCAAAGGAAAACAAGGACGCTTCCGCCAGAACCTCCTCGGAAAGCGGGTCGACTATTCCGGTCGTTCCGTGATCGTGGTTGGCCCCGAACTCAAGCTGCATGAGTGCGGTCTGCCAAAGGATATGGCCGTCGAACTCTTCAAGCCGTTCATCATCCGCAAGCTCATCGAGCGCGGCCTTGTCAAGACGGTGAAAAGTGCGAAGAAGATGGTGGACAAGAAGGGACCCGAAGTCTGGGACATCCTCGACAACATCATCGACGGACATCCCGTTCTGCTGAACCGCGCACCGACCCTGCACC